>JALWHQ010000216.1 GCA_026983525.1 Anaerolineae bacterium
CGCGCGGGGAGGGAATGCCGGTCGTAGAGGAGTGGAGCGAGGTGCAGGTAGCGGCGGAGAGTAGGGGGCAGGACCTAGGGGCGCGCGGGGGGTAGGCGTGGAGGTATACGTGGGCGCATGGGTCGGTGAGGGGACGCGAGTCGGCGTCCAGGTGGCAGTGAAGGTAGGGAAGTTGGTAGGAATCGGTGACAGACTTATCGCTTGTTCCTTGACCTGGGTAGGTGACACAGGCGTGGAAACAGGCGTCAGTTTCTGGGTGGGAGCTCCCAGAGGGGGCGTGGGGGAAGGGGAAGGCGCTTGGGTTTGGCATCCCCGAAGGATGCCGGCAAGGATAGCCCCCGCCACAATGATGGCGGCCCCAACGAGAAGTATGGGTCTGTTCGCCTCCTTGGTTAGCCGTGTGAGCCCGGACATGGTTGCTCCTCCTGGTAAAATGACTTTAGGGGGGACGTCTATCGAGTGCGTACTACGGGAACATAGGCATGATGAGTGAAGTAGGGTGCCGTGGGCTCGAAGAAGTGAACGGTATAGCCATCCGTTTGGACTTCGGGCGAACTGTAGACAACGTTCCAATCATTCACTCGCTCGAACACAAACCACTTGGGAGGATCGCCGATCAGGGTGGATGAGACCTTCCACGTCACTGTGTTGTTTTGGGGCGTATACTCGCCCAACCATTGCCCTGAAGCCGTACAGGTTCTGTCATCGGAAGGATAGACATACATCTCCTGTTGTCCCCGTCCATCGGGATCTTCGTAATACGAGAGTCGAAACTCAGCCCCCAACGTACCCACCTCACACCCAGTGGACGGGTCCAGATCCGCATCAATGTACACGTCCAAACGGTCCTTAAAGGCATCCACAGGAAATAGCGTAAAGTAAGGGTATGAAGTGAGGGATATATGATAGACAGGAGGCTCCGCGTGGGCCACGGTATGGTCAGGATCTGCAAATGCCTCGGATTCGTAGACGACCGTCCAGTCATCCAGACGTTGGAAGTGGTAGGTGTTGGGAGGATCTCTAAGAATGGCTGACGATATTTCCCAGACCACGGTGTCGTCCTTGGGGGAGTATACCCTTAGCCATTCTCCGGTGGCCGAGCAGGAGCGGTCATCGGCCGCGTATCGGTATATTTCCTGATGGCCCTGTCCATCCGCGTCCACATAGAAGGAAAGGAGCACCTCTGCCCCGATCTTGCCTGTATCACACCCTGTGGATGGATCCTGGTCCGTATCGATGAAAACTTCTAGCCGATCACGGAAAGGATCAATGGTAGATGTGAAGAATTCGTGCGAGGTGAACGCTATGCTGTACAAGGGAGGTTCCTGATAGTCAAGGGCGAAGTTTCGGGTCATCAATGGGGGACTGGTAAACACTATCGCCCACGATGCATTCTGGCTCTGGAAGACCACAGGGTGATCGGTGGAGGCTCCGGTACAGGAGACCGCGAACTGCCAGGAGGCCACACGCCCCGATTGAAATGACACGATGCAGGCCGTCGGCGACCATTCCCATGTACTTCCGTCGCCGCTATACCTGAACAGGGCATCATCCAGCAAGAGGTAGTCCGCCCCGGTGGACTGGATTGGATACCCTGTATGCGCGTTGCCGTCCGTGTCCAAATAGGCCAGCCAATGTGCGCCTCCCCTGTTCCGGAAGGTTAGGCGATACTCGGTGGCAAGGGGCGAGGCATGGACGACATATCCCGTGAGAAGGACGGCGATCAGCAGCGCGAGCAGGCGCACCATCACCTTCCCATGATGTCGGCGCGAGCGAATGCTTCCTTTCAGCACTCTTGTCGTCCTCATGGCACCATCCTCCCTATGCTACGGAATTTGAACGCTGCCGATGACATTCCAACCATGCTCCTCATCCCACACGTTTTCGTTGGCAAAGCGGATGCTGTAGCGCGGGTCATCGCGCAAGGTTTCATACGGGTCGGGAAGCCAGAGGGCCAAAGTATACGTGCCTGAAGGTATGGATTTGGGGAAGTCGAGGCGCACCCGAATAGTATGTTCTCCTGGGAGCCAGCGCCGCGGGTCGACATCTTCCAAGGGGAATGTGAGGGTCGTCGGCCCATCCAACACGAGAAAGATGGGGCGTGGGTTCACAGGCGCGGCAAAGCCTTCGTTTCTCAGTTTGACGTGCACTTCTAACTGCATGCCGGGATGCAACGTCACGGGGAATTTTGCCTCTTCCAAGACAAGGCGGTATCCCAGACGCTTTTGAATTTCATCGAAGCACCCTTCTCGCTGCCAGTTTCGAATAACCCGTGGGTGATAACTGAGATTCAAGTCGGAGAAGTGGAGGAGTTCCATCTCGCGGATGGCCACATCACACTGTTGCAGGGGCGGATAAACCTGACACGTTTCCCCCCCTGCGGGAGTAAACTGGGTCATCTGCTGGAGGTAGGCCTGATCCTCTTGGCGGGTGTTTCTGCCGTCCCTATCGTACGTGCCCACATCGGTTTCTGAGGAAAGAAAGCAATCGTTGTGAAATCCCACGCGCGCCTGAGGCGACCCCGTGAAGGCCTGGTCGCTGCTCAGAGGCTCGGGGAAGAGGCGAATGATATCCCAAGGATAGCGCAATTGCACCATCCGATCTTGGGGAAGCGCGTCGAGGAGGGCATATAGAATTTCCTTCTTGGCCTGCATATCCTTGTCCAGACCATGCGTGGAGGTATGCCATTCTCCCCAGGCCCCAATAAACCCTGCATGCATCCAGGCAATAACATCCGCATTACGTTGCAACACCGGTTTGAGTTGTTCGATGTGCCGGAGAATCTGCTCCTTGCTGGCATCGGGTTCCGAGTTGGGGTAGGGGCCAAAGTTGTAGGCAAAGCGGAGAATAACCTTCACTCCACCTGCTCGCACCGCATCCAGCGCATCTTGAACGCGCTGGAGAAGTTCCGGTGGAAGATCGGTCTCCCTATAGTCGTCCAATCGTACGTAGGAGTAGACGAGGGATGTACCTAACATCCGGTATGTCGAGAAATCCGTATCCGGACGTAGGTCGTCGAACGAGTAGCGGAAACCCCGTTCAGGATTTACCACATCTCCTTCTATGGGAGTAAACGTCACAGTGCTCCACTCAGGTGTTGTGAACAGTTCGGATGTTTTGACCACCGTAGGAATGTACGTCACCGTTGGTGGCACTGTTCCCTGTGGTGCAGGGGATGACTCTGCCTCCCCCTTCGGGGAAGCGCCAACACACGCTGCAGCCACTAAGTTGATGCACAAAAAGATAGCAAGAAGGAGGGAAAGAGTACGCATTGGTCTGTATACCTCCACACATTCGATATTGTGATGATTGCACGCCCCTGCCAACCCCAGTCGATCCTGTATCGACGAGGTTGGCAGGGGGCTCTGCTATTCCAGCAAGGAAGGGGTTACTTCTTCAATTCGATATTGATGACTTCGGATGTCGCCGCCGTGTTCCAGGATGTATCTTGGAGCAAAGCAACGAAAGCAGCTCCTTCGCTTTCGTTCAACCCTACTTCGGCCCGGTCGATTTGCCAGGTTGCCGTATTCCCTTCCTGAACGAACTCGAGGGTTTCGGCCGCGATTTCCTCCCAATCCCATGAAGTGCCATCCCCCTTGTATTGGAAAAGGGCGCCGTTCTCTATGAGATATTCAGCGCCGATCCCTTGCACGCTATAGCCTGTCTCGCTATTTTGGTCGGCGTCCACGTAGACCTGAAAGGCGGCGTAGTTCTCGGGCGCGCCTGTGAACGCAAGGGAAATGAGAATGACGTTATCCTTGGGAGTTATCTCCAGCGCTTCGATAGCGGGAGGTGCGGCCGGAGTCATCGGGGCCTCACCGGTTGTAAAGGTATCCCCCGACATAAAGTCCGCTACCAAGGGGGGACTCACGGCTACGGGATTCCAATCGTTGTCCAGCAATTGGGAGACGAAGGTTGCCTTTTGGTCCCGAGCCATGTCAACCGTTGCCAAAGCAATGGTCCAGGAGGCCATGTGATCGGTTACAGTAAATGCGTCTGCTTCCCCTACCGACTCCCACGACCAACTTGTTCCATCCCCTGTGTAGACAAACACCTGAGCATTTTCGACCAGATACTCTGCTCCTATACCTCCTACCTGAAACCCTGTGTTCGCATTTTGATCCATATCGATGTACAGGTGATGGGCAATGAACTGTCCGGGATCGCCCGTGAATGAGGAGATGGCGTGCAGGGTTTCACCTTCCAACGTTACCGTCAGGTTCTCGATGGCAGGCGTTGCTTCAGCCGAGGGAGGTTCTACATTGGGCGTTTCTCCGATGCTGAACGTCGTTTCCGTGGTGAAGTCGGCTTCCAGGACCGGACTGGTGGCGACGGGGTTCCAATCCGTGTCCAGGACTTGGGAGACGAAAGCGACCGCAAGGTTTTCCGTTAGCCCCACTTTTTCAGCGGCAACGGTCCAGGAGGCGACGTTGTTTTGAACCGCGTAGTCCTCCACGGCCCCCTTCTCTTCCCATTCCCAACTCGTTCCGTCTCCGGTGTAGTGGAAGATGAGATCGTTTTCGAGAAGGTATTCCGCACCGATACCGCCCACCTGAAAGCCCGTGCCGGCATTTTTGTCGACGTCAATGTAGAGATGGTGAGCGACGTACTGGTTCGGATCACCGGTGAACGCGGAGTGAGCCTGGAGTGTGCCATTCTGCAAGGTGACAGCCAGCGATGTGATGGAGGGGGAAGCGACACTTTCAGGGGCCTCCGTCGGCGTGGGGAGGGGTTCCACGGTGAATTCGGCTTCGGCCAGGGACAAATCTACCCAATAAGTGGGATCCCCCCAATGCAGGACGGACTCAGGCGCGATGGATATCATGGTTTCCTGCTTGGGCTTCTTCTGATCGTTGTCGGAAAAGGCGACCATCGCGCCCAGACGGCGCGCGTCGAGATTGAGAGCCGGTCCGAAGAAGCCCCAGGGGATTCGAACCTCCCCTTGATACCCATCCTCCGTACGTTTGACCGCGTATTCGATGGCCTGAAGGTGTTCACGCGGGAACCCTTCTGGCCCCCACAGGACGACCGCCGGAGGAACATCTTCAAAATTGCCCGGACTGAAGCCGAACTGGAAGTCGTCCTCGTTGTTGGTGGCCTCATCGAAATCCCCCAGAAGGTCCACGTCCAGCCAGACCTCTACATAATCCCCTTTCCATAGATCCGTGTTCGTGAATCGTTGGGATATGGTTTGATCGTGAACCTGAAATGCCAGGTACAGGGCTCTACCATCGTTTGCCCAGCAGAAGCCGCCGCTCAGGTCCTCAGGGCCTTCTCAGTTTTCGGCCCCGTACTTGACCTGTTCCGCTTTGTCCAGGGTATAGCAAGGGAAGCTGTCCCACTCGCCCAACTCCCCATCAATGGTTACATCTCCCGCGGGGAGGGCTTCCAGATCGGGGCCGTTTGTGTCCGGCCGTTCTGGAGGCCCTGCGGGCGTGGGAGAAGAGGTGGGGGTGGATGTTGCCGTTGGCTGGGGAAGCGGGGACGGCGTATTCGTGGGCGGGA
>JALWHQ010000217.1 GCA_026983525.1 Anaerolineae bacterium
TGGCGCGGGCCTGGAAGTCCACCGGAGACATCCCGCCCGTGGAGGAAGTGGGCCTGCCCGCCTACGTGGTGGACACCTTCCACGATTTCGTGGAAGGTCGGATTGATACCCAACGGGGCACCCGGCTGCGTCCCCCACGACTGTACCTGGATCCCCTCGCACCCGACGCCCTCTACTTCCTGGACCTGCCCACCTGAAGCCTGCCGTGGAGGCTGCCCTTAAGCGGTTGGAGCGGTGTGAGTGCGGTCTGGATACGAGTTGCTACAACTGCCTGCGCAATTATCAGAACCAGTGGGCTCACGACCTCTTACAGCGCGGGGTCGCTATCAACGTACTGCGAGACGTACTGAAATGACCCACACTTCATGGTCGCAAGAAGCGCATCCTGGACGTGGCCTTCCACCGCACGGGCGTGTACCGCTACTTCGTCGTGCCGCCCAAGGTTGTCGAAGGCCTGCTCGACGCGGATTCCAAGGGAAGTTACATGCGCGTGTACATCATCGACGAGTATTCGTGAGAGAGGTTGAGGTGAGGTGTGGCGCCACTCTCGCGGCCTCTTCAGAAATGTGTCCTTACAAATAAGGCCCCATTTGTGTTTTTGTAGGGCGAAAAGAAGAGGCAAGAATAAAGGTGTACAAAACAGAATTGCCAAACATTGCGCCCTCTGAGCTCCAATCGGCCTCGGAAGGCTACTTCATGGTTGAGGCAGGAAGCCTATCGGGTTGCGCTGGATACCCCGATAGCGCAATTCAAAGTGCAGGTGGGAACCCGTCACATTGCCTGTGCTGCCAATGCTGCCGATGCGCTGGCCCTTGGCAACGCTTTGGCCTTTGCGTACGAATATGGCGCTCATATGGGCGTACAGGGTAACAAATCCGTTGCCGTGATCGATGACGACCAACTTACCATATCCTGTGTTGTCCCAACCGGCGAATACAACGTAACCGGAATCCGCGGCGACAACAGGCGTTCCTGTGACGTTGGCAATGTCGAGAGCCTTGTGAGGCACACAGCCGAGCATACGAGAGCAGACGATTTGGTTGAACAGAGAGGTGATTTTGCCCGATGTTGGCCATACGAAACTACCCGTGCCACGCCGCGCGCTCTTAGGTATAGGTCCCCGATAGACTGTGACAACAGGCGCAATAGGGGGTTTTTCACCTCCCGGGACAATGAGCACCTTGTTCACAGGCAGAGGCTCATCGATGCTCTTGAGTCCGTTGGGTTCAAAGTTTACAATATCTTGGGGCTTGACCTTGTAACGCCGTGCAATCTGAGCGAGGGTTTCTCCCTCTTCCACCACATGGACGACCCCATCCACCGGTGGGATGATCAACTTTTGGCCGACCCGCAATAGATCGGGGTTGAGTTCCAACCCGTTTGCCCACTCCACGGTTTTAGGATTCAGGCCGAATTTTTGTGCGATTTTCCACACGGAATCTCCTTCCTGCACCTCATAAGTTACAATCCAGGTGCGCAGACGGGAAGGAAGCTCGTTTTCGGCCTTAATGGTTTCAAAGACGGGGCGCCTCCAGAGGGCTTTATCGGCCGGGTCGGTGTACGCCGGAAAGGCGTACACTGTGTGCTCCTCGTTGGGAGAGAAAGTTTGGACTTGAGGTTGGGCCGTTGAGGCGTCTGATGGAAGGGCTCCTGTAGAAAGGGATGGCACAGGCGAAGGCAATTGAGGAAGGACGGAAGAGAGATGAGATGTTGGAACAAGCCCTGTTTGGGCTGTAAGTAAGACAAGCGCTATGCCGATAAAAAGTGCGATGTGAGAAGTCAGGCGGTGAGCAGTATCCTTGAGTTCATCTGGAACTGTGGCGGATGTCCACCACTGGCGAAGAAGGGCTCGCCAACGACTGCCCAGTTGCCATGATGGGCTCGGCGTTGATTGAGGGAGTGCCTCCACGGCACGCCGTCCCATCAGGCTGTCTCTGAGCGAATTCATCGATGTGATGCTCCCTTGCCTTTGCCCTGAGGCCCACATGTTCAACGGTTGCACGGGCCCATGCAGGGCGAAGTTGCAGATGTATGTATAGTTTTCCGTTCAAGGGTCACTGGGGGACGACCCAAGGCCACACTATAGCACAAGGCCGATCTAAAGAGCAAAATAGTGCCATTCTATTGATGGGTGATGAATGCGGTCCAAGAACACAGATTGTCTGGACAGTTGTGGTGATGAACGCGTGTGGTGGGGGGCGATAGCTTCACCCCCCACCAGAAGAGCCACTAAACGAATCTGTAAGTGAACGCTATACAACGTCCAAGTGTAGTGTCTGGAGGAATTCTTTGTTGTTGCGAGTACGGGCGAGCCGCTCGAGAATGGGCTGAATGGCCTCCACACCACCGCCCATCGCGTCGATGACACGCCGCAGCGTCCACACTTTCTGAAGCACGTCCTCGTCCAGCAGGAGTTCCTCGCGTCGCGTGCCGGATCGCTCGATGTCGATAGCGGGGAAGATGCGACGCTCGGCCAGGCGACGGTTGAGGTGTAATTCCATGTTGCCCGTACCCTTGAATTCCTCGTAGATGACATCATCCATGCGGCTGCCCGTATCCACCAAACAAGTGGCGATGATGGTAAGGCTGCCCCCTTCCTCGATGTTGCGGGCTGCACCGAAGAAACGCTTGGGTGGATAGAGAGCCGACGGATCCAGACCGCCGGAGAGGGTACGCCCGCTGGGGGGCACGACCAGGTTGTAGGCGCGCGCCAGACGAGTGATGGAGTCTAATAAGATGACCACATGGTGCTTCATCTCCACCAGACGCTTGGCCCGCTCCAGGGCCAGTTCCGCCACCTTGATGTGGTTTTCCACCGGCTCGTCGAAGGTCGAACTGTAGACCTCGGCCTCTACCGCCCGCTCCATGTCCGTTACTTCCTCAGGGCGCTCACCGATCAGCACGACCATGAGGATGATGTCGTCGTAGTTGGTCGTGATGCCGTTGGCAATCTGCTTGAGAATGGTCGTCTTGCCGGCTTTGGGCGGGGAGACGATGAGACCGCGCTGACCGCGCCCGATAGGAGCCAGCATGTCGATTAGCCGGGTTGCCAGGATGTGCGGCTTGGTCTCGAGTTTGATCTGCTCGTTGGGGAAGATGGGCGTCAAGCGGTCGAACCAAGGACGGAACTTGGCCTTCTCGGGGTCGGCGCCGTTGATGGCTTCCACCTTGAGAAGGCTCATGTACTTCTCGTTTTCCTTGGGCGGGCGTACCTGTCCCATGACGTAGTCGCCCTGGCGCATGTTGAAGCGGCGGATCTGCGATTGGGAGACGTAAATATCCCGCGAACCCGGAATCAAGCGCTTTCCGCGTAGGAAGCCGATACCTTCTTCGACGATATCGAGGATGCCACCGCCGAATTGGTAGCCGTGGGCCTCGGCCTGGGCCTGGAGCAAGCGCATGATAAGTTCGGTTTTTGTCATGCGCGTGTAGCCACTTACGCCCATTTCACGCGCCAAATCGCGCAATTCGGCCAACGTCTTCTTTTGCAAGGTGGCGATGTTCAATTCACGCTCGAATTCCGGGCGCAGGTCCACGCGCTCCTTTTCTTTGGGATGTAGTTGAGGCTGTTCCGGCTGCTCGGATTGAGCCATTTGTTCTTGCTGTTCTTGTTCTTGTGTAATTTCCTGTGTTTCCACGGCTCCTTCCCTCTCTTCATTATGTGATAGTTTTTATTGGATTACACGACGTACGGACTCTCAAATTCCCAAATGTGTTAGGCATCAGAACACCTCACCATCTTCGCGGAAGGCATAGAAATACATCCGCTGTTCTGATGCAGGTGGGGGATAATTGTTACATGTGGATCATGCAGATGACACCCTTACCGGGCGAATGCCCATGAGTCAAGATCTGCCGATAGATACTACGGGCGCTATCTCGATAGGGATTCAAAATGGCGGCTACAGGCGCGGCTTAAAGGCCCAATATTCATCCGGGGCCTCCATACCATAGCATAATCCCAAAAACCTGTCAAATCTTACAGCGCGTCCGCGCGTCTTTAATATGCCACCTCCGAATGTATGGGGATGGTAGGTCAGTGGATGAACGCCGCTGTACTTGCTATTCACGCACTTCTCCCAAAAGGCGCACTGTAGAAGTATCCACATTTCCCAGAAGCGCACGCATGGAGGTGCCCAAGATAGGATGAAGAAGATCAGGAGCAATGTGAGCAAGGGGCACGAGGACGAATGCGCGCTCGTGCAGGCGGGGGTGGGGGATGGTCAGGTCGGGACCATCCAGGCAGAGGGTGCCGTAGAAGAGGATGTCCAGGTCGATGACGCGTGGGCCGTAGCGGAAGGTCGGACGCCGCCCGACGTCGCGCTCCAGTTGCTTGAGGGCACTCAAGAGGTCGTGCGGAGAAAGCGCGGTGAGGCCGGTGACCACCGCGTTTAGGAAAGGGGGTTGGTTCGCGTAGCCCCAGGGCTCGGTCTCGTACACGGGACTGACCGCGTCCACGGCAACGAACGCGCGCAACCCCTCAATAGCGCGCAGTAGATTGGCCCACCGGTCGCCCAGGTTCGTGCCCAAGCCGAGGTAGACGCGGGGGGCATGGGGCATGATGCGTCGTGCGTCGTGCGTCTGTTCACTGACCACTGATCACTCGCTAACCGCTAACCGCCAACCGCTATCCGCTGCTTTTACCCTTTCACCGAGCCAGCCAGGATGCCGCGGACGAAGTAGCGTTGCAGGGAGAAGAATATCACAAGGGGCAGGGCCATGGAAATGAACGCGGCCGCGGTGAGCAGGTGCCAGTTCTGACCCAGGGAGTTGACCAGGCTGCTCAGGCGCACGGTGAGGGGCGCGACGCTTTCCGTGCCCCCCAGGTAGACCAGGGCGACGAGGAGGTCGTTCCACACCCAGATGAACTGGAAGATGGCGAGGGAGGCGAGCGCGGGGACGGAGAGGGGGAGCACGATGCGGTAGAACGCAGTAAAGCGGGAGGCCCCGTCCAGGAACGCGGACTCGAACAGGTCGCGCGGGATCTCGGCGAAGAAGTTGCGCAGCAGGTACACGGCCAGGGGCAGACCGTATCCCGTGTGGGCCAGCCAGATGCCCACAAACGTGCCCGCCAGGTGGGTCTTGTTGTACAGGCGCAAGATGGGGATGAGCGTCATCTGCAGGGGGACGACGAGAAGGCCGACGACGATCATGAACAGGGTGCGGCGCAGGGGGAAGTCCATCCACGCGAACGCGTACGCGGCCAGGGACGCGACCAGAATGGGGAGGAACGTGCTGGGGATGGTGATGATCAGGCTGTTGAGGAACGCGCGCGCCATCCCCTGGGCCGCCAGCACACTGCGATAATTCTCCAGCGTGAACTGTCCCGCCAGGAAGGGGTTGCGGAACACCGTCCACCACCCCGTGGAGAGTACCGCGTCCTTGGTGCGGAAGGAACTCACCAGCAGCCCCACCGTGGGGGTGAACCACACCAGGGCCATGCCCAAAAGCACCAGGTGCAGGGGGAAACGAGCAATCCACACGCGCGCGCGTTGCAGGG
>JALWHQ010000218.1 GCA_026983525.1 Anaerolineae bacterium
TGACTACGGTATTCAGCGGTACTTTGTGGTGGATCAGGACTACATTACCGGTGGTCCGTTGTATCCGGGTAACGAATATTACTTTGCCGTTACCGCATACAACTACAATCCCGATCCTCAGTTGATCGAAGACAAAGCTCTGGAATCCTCCATTACGCCGATCCTGGTTACCACCCAGAGCACTAAGCCTGGCGTACGGTATGAAGCCGATCCGGGTCAGGAACTGGAAGTGACCCATACTTCTGGTTCGTCTGATGGCCAGGTGAAAGCGGTGGTGGTTGATCCTGCCGCAGTAACCGGTCATCAATACGAAGTATTCTTTGAAGTCGATGATGATACCAATTCCGCAACCTTTGGTGAAATTCTCTGGGGTGTGCGGGATGTCACCACGGGTGAAGTGAAAGTCCGTGGTCTGCAACAGGCCAGTGATCTGAATACTCCGGACGGTCTGCAAGTAATTGTGGACGGTATTGAATTTACCGTTGCAGGACCGCCCAAGGATTACAAAGACTTCATCGTTGTGGCCAATGCCAATGGTCCGTTGCCTGAACCGGTTGGTGCTGCTCCGGATTGGTACGGGTTCCCCGGCCATGGTCGTCCTACCGATGATCAACAGGTCGGCGCTGGTCACTGGATGTTCCATTGTACTACCCTGAGTGATGGTTCATACGAAACCTTCCGCTATCGTACCACACAATACACGGGTGGTTTCGGCGAACCCAATCAGGGTATTGGTGCCATTATTCCGGATGACTACGAAATCCGCTTTACCGCTACGGGATCTATGGGATACTTTAACTGGACGACGTTTCAGTTAGCCCAGGTACCCTTTGAGGTCTGGAACGTGGTAGATGCCAATAATCCGGATGATGACTTTATGGTCATGCCGTTCATCCTGGATATGGAAAATGTGAAAAACCAGGGTGAATTCAACATTACCAACCTGGATCATGCGGCATCCAGTGCCAATAATGACCCGGTAACGGATGCTATTTACATGGTACAGCCGGAAGATCGTACCCCGGGCGATGCTGGTTATCAGACCATTAAAGCATTTATTGAAGCATATACCGATACTTCTA
>JALWHQ010000219.1 GCA_026983525.1 Anaerolineae bacterium
GAAGATTTCCGCCTGGGTCATCAGCCCCTGCTTGCGCAATCCCGTCCTGACCTGCTCGAATACCGACCACAAATTCCGCCGCTGTGCCTCCGACAGCCGGGTCTTGCGGCCCAGCCGCCTCACATCCTGGTAGGTCTCCCAATCCTGAATCTGCCAGGCATCGACCACCTCTTCCCATTCCCCGAGCAGGAAGTGCTCGCTGAATCGCAGCTCATCGATGCCCGTAGCCGCCTTGCGGATCAATGCCCGAATCTGCTCCCGTGATGCGATCTCCGCCTTTTCCCCTTGCGCCTGATACAGACGGTTGGCAATGACATCGATGGCATGCACCTCCAGACGCTCCGCCAGACGAGGCTCCTTGTCGATCAAGCGGCGCAGCTTGGTTTTGAGCATGTTTGCCAAAGGCTCGGAAAAGGTCGTCAACAGAACCCGCGACTCGGGGTGCTGTCTCGCCAGATGCACGGCCCGATGCAGGGCCACGATCGTCTTGCCGGTGCCCGCCGACCCGGAAACACGGGCCGGACCGTTGTAATCCTTTTCCACCAGCTCCCGCTGGGCGGGATGCAGGAAGATGGTCCATTTCTCCCAGGGATACTCCAGCGCCCGCGCCAGCTCATCCGCATCCGTCATGACACGGAAACGCCGCAGCGCATCCGGGTGCTCGAAAGGACTGACGCCGGCAGCAGGTGTTGCAATCTCGGGCGTCCCTCCCGTGGCCAGTTCGAGCAAGGCCTCGGCCGCCTCCGCCGGCAGATGGTCGGCCAGGTCCAACAGCCCGTCCTCATCGACCCGACGCACATCCTCCAACCAGTCCGGCGGCACCCCGTAGCCCAGCAAGGTATCGTCCGCCACCGAGGCAAACAGCCCTGGCTTGCCCGTCACCATCTCAGGCTTTTCCACATAGACCGGCACGGTGATCTCCTGTACCGTCTCGCGGATTTCCACCAACTGCGCCGCCCCCGTCTTCGGATGCGTCTCCAGCCTGCGCCGCTCCGCCCACTGATAGGCCTTGTCATGGTGATCGACATAGCACAGCAGCAGGCTGGATTCGGTCTTGTGGACGATGATGCGCAGATCGCGATTCACCCGCACCGACCAGAAGTGCTTGTCTTTCACTCGGTCGAGTTTGTGGAACCTCATGCCAGGATTGGCCGGGTTCATCTGCAGGTCGAAGGCCGTAGTCTTTACGGCCTTTTGCTCATCGCCCGTGAGCCTGGCGAGGCTGTCGGTGAAGGTGTCGGCGATACGGAATTGCATACTGGATCAGGTCTCCACCGCAACCGACACCTGATTCTCGATGGCTGTATAGAGGGCTACATCGATCTCGGGCGCACGAATAGATACCAGCAGCGAATAGGGAGCGCTTTGGTTATAGCGTTCCAGCTTTGGTCGGGTCTTCCACCACCCGCTCACCGGATAGACCGCCAGTGATCCGCGACTGGCCAAATCCACAGCAGGCCCTTTCCAGATGTCAGAATGTAGGCTTCCTCTGTGCCTGTTTTGCGTTCCCAGCATCCAGTGCGGGTCATTGCCAGTATTCGTGCGGCTTCCCTCCTCGGCATCCCTGGCAGCAAGATTGATACGATGACGAAACTCATCCTCCGACTCGAGTGGCCGCTTTACATCGAATCGCAATCCATGTGATTCATAACGGTAGCGGGATTTGACGCCACGTGCCGATGGATTCGGCTCGATGAAATAGGACAGGGTCACCCGCATCTCCACTTCCATTTCGCCCAGTGCTTCCAGCTCCTCCAGCGGCCAGGGCAGACGATGGAGATTCATGTCGCGAAGTTTTGGCTCTTTGCCCTGTTCGCGCATGAAAGGCCGTAGACTATCCTCGCAGATCAGGGTCAGCGAGTTCTCGACGCTCCACATTGCCCGAGAAAGGTCAGGCTGACCAAAACCGCAATGGCGAACCAGCGATGCCACATCGCTCTTGCTGGGATTGGACGGGTTAGCGAGGAACTGCTGTTTCATGGCCGGCGTCCACTCTGCCGAATGAATGATCAGGCCACGAATCGTCTCTGGCCGCAACTCTGGATATTCTGCCATCAGCTGCGCGGCCATGCGGGCGGCCAGCGCAGAGGCAGCGCTGGTGGCATTGGTTGTCGTAAACAGTCGAGCGGTGATTTCCGCATTTGTTGTCAGCAGGCTGAGACTGGGCATCCACACTGCGCCTGTCGCATCCTTTGCCGCATTCCCCCCTTCAAAAACAATATCGGGCTTGAGTGGCCAATAGCCTTGCCATGATTGTGACGTCGTACTGAAAGGGCTCAAGCCACCGGTCGGGGCGACAGGTTGGTAATCATCTGTATCCGGCTCGGTGATACGCACCAGCTCGGTGCTGGCACCCACAGTCAGCACATTCCAGGCCTGGCCCGGGTCATGAATCCCGTCCGAGGTGTTGCTGTCGGGATACTCTGCCCAGGCATTGGGATCATCGACATTGCCTGCGGAGACCACAAACAATCTCGGCGTCTCGCCCTGGTTTTCAGAATCCACCGCCAGTCGGTCGAGAGTCGCGGACCAGGCGGAAGGCCTCCCACGGTCCCTGGCATCCCGCGCGGTGATCGCCATACTGAATACCCGTTGGCGCTCTGGCGAGGTGATCTCTGGCCGGCTGACGGCCTGAATGGTCAGATAGCCGTGGTACTGTGGGTCGCCGGCATTGGTGTGATTGCGGTCGAGCAGTTTCACCGATTCCAATCGATGATCTAACTCGACGGGCGCCGACGAACCCAGAACCGGGGTGAGGTTGCCCAGCAACGCCAAACCGGCCATTTCAGTACCATGCCCCTCCTGGTCGTCAGTGCCCCAACCGGGCTCGACCGTATGCGTGTCCGCCGCTTGAATGGCCCGCGCAAGCAGCGGATGTCCGATATTGACACCCGTATCCAGCAAACAGACATGCGGCACTGTCTCACCTCCGTTGGGCACAGTCATGCGCTGGAGCAATTCATCCGCCCATTCCGGCTGCTCCTCCGGAGGCAGCGAATCGAAGAAATCGGCGGTCTCCTTCGCCCGGCGCAGCTCGGCAATGCTGTTCAGGGTCAGTACCGAATGCTGCATCTGTTCAAGGGAGCCGTAGACCAACAGGATCGTGCGTTCCGGAAATTCGATCTGGCCCTCGGCAACGCGGAAATCCAGGCCTTGCGCCATTTGTTTGAACTGCTCGACCACCCCGGTCCGATCGCCTCGCACCGGCAGCCACACCTCCCACCAGAAGGTCTCACCGGCTTCCGTGGGAAACGCTTCAGGATCATCCGTCCAGAGGGAGCGGATGCTGGCTACACGGATACTACGAATAGCATCGACGAGCTTCTGGTGTTTTGGCTCCCCCTTGGCTGTCTCCTTTTCCAGATAGGCCTTGATCTTGTTTTCAAGGATATGCAGCTTGCCATCGGGAACGAACACTGAGGCCAAGGTCTTGTGCTCTTCATGCCGCACATTCAATAGTTCGATACCGGAACGCTCCGCCGCCAGCGACTCAAAGGCCAGTTCAATATCCGGAAAGCTCTCGAACTCGATCTGCAGTCCGAAGCCCTCTTCCATGCCACCATGTTGCTGAATATCCTTCGCGCGTTCGAGTTCCGGTTTCAAGTCTTCCATCTGCTGCAACAAGGCACTGCCGTGGGCCTGCCGGTTCCGACGCGGAATTTCCTTTGGGCCACCGCTACCTACGGGACGCCGGAAGAGTTCCGTTTGCGCCGTATGATCAAGAATGAAATGTCGTCTGGGCTGAGGTCCGTCTTCTGCCATGAGCGCCTAGGTTCGGTTGGTTTGGTGGTTGAATCGTGACTTGGCCTCGGCACGTTCTTCGATGGCGCGCCGTGTATCGGGCTCGCTTAGATATTTCTTCTGATCGATGACCGCCTCTTTCAGCGCCTCGTCACAGGCACGGACGATTTCGGCATAGCTCAATCCATCCGCCTTCTTTGCCAGCCGTTTCCAGGAAACGCCCTTGCGCGCCCGCCGTCCCAGTCGCGCCTTCAGCAGTGCGGCAATCTGCGTCTCGTCAGGCAGGCCGTAGTGCAGGATGTCATCAAAGCGGCGGAACAGGGCCTGGTCAAGTATCTCGGGGTGATTGGTGGCCGCCACGATCAGGCTGTGGGACTCGTCCTGTTCGATCATCTGCAGGAAACTGTTGAGGATGCGCCTCACCTCGCCCACATCATTGGTCAATCCTCGCTGTGAACCGATGGCGTCGAACTCATCGAAGAAATAGACACCCCGGGTTCGGTCCGTGGCATCGAACACTTGGCGCAGCTTGGCGGCAGTCTCGCCCATGTACTTGGTGATCAGGCCATCCAGCCGCACCTGGAACAGCGGCAGGCCCAGTTCACCGGCCAACACTGCCGCCGTCAGGGTCTTGCCGGTGCCCGGTGGGCCAACCAGCAGCAATTTACGCCGCGGGGCAAGACCATGGGAGAGCAGCCGCTCGGCCTGGCGTTGCTCCCGGATCACGCGTTTGAGCTGGTACTCCAGGTGCTCATCCAGCACCATTTCGCCCAGGCGGTTCTTGGGGAAGGAGACCCCCAGGAGTTCAGCAAGCTCGCCTCTGGGACGCCCAATGGGCACGGTCTTGTCATTGCCCTTGGGCGGCAGCCCACGCCGCGCCTTGGCTTGATCCACAAGCGTGCGCAATTCCTCCGCCAGCTTGCCGTGACCGATCTTGGCCTCGTGGGCGGCCAGTTGCATGGCGATGGAATAGAAACGCTCGTCATCCCCTTCTGCGTGGGACTTCAGCAGGGCAATCAGTTGATTAGCGCTGGCCATGATCGTTTCCTCCAGCAATCATCATACCCGAAACACCTTCATCACCTCATCCCCCAAATGGTTGATGACCTTCACGGCGATGCGGCGGGATTTTGGTTTGGGAAAGGGGCGGGAGGTGTCGCTGTAGAGGCTTTCCCATGCCTCGCGGTCGATTTCCGCCTTCAAGGTGGTCTTGAGGGCCTTGTAAGGATCGTTCATGCCCAGGAAGTAGGCGTGGCGGACGAAGAAGGATTCCTCGTTGTAGTCGGTGTCGATGAACCAGCAGGCGATGCCCTCGGGGCCGTCGGAGCGGACCTCGCCGGTCTGGGGGTGGAAGACGTCCACGCCGTTGATCTTCACCTGGATCTGCCCATCCTCGGTTTCGAGGATGTCGATGTCCGGCTCGCCGAAGATGACAAACAGGTTGCCTTTGCCGGTGTTCTTGAGGTCGGTGGCCATGTGCAGGTCGGCGTTCATGCGCGCCTTGAGGATGGGCAGGCGGCCCAGCTTGTTCAGCTCGCCGCACTGGGCGTCGTAGCTGAAGGCGCAGGCGATGAGTACGTCGAAACCGGCATCGGCGGCCTCGCGGGCGGCCTTCACCAGGTCGGGGCGGATGACGGTGCCGAACTCGGGGCCGATGAAGATGGCAGCGCGAATCTCTTTCTCACCCCCCTCACCCTGCCCTCTCCCCCCGGCGGGGGGAGAGGGCAGGGTGAGGGG
>JALWHQ010000220.1 GCA_026983525.1 Anaerolineae bacterium
GCTCTGAAGAGCCTACTCAGGATCGGCGAGACACCCCAGGCAGTATACCTATCCAACCTGACCCCCACGGCGATCCATATCAGAACGGAGAAGAGCAGGCTGGTCAAAGCCCTAGAGATAGAGATGGACAGCCATAAATACCATGTAGTGATAAGGCCCGCGACACCCGAGAAACGCCGGGAACTACTAGAGACGGGCAGGTATAAAGAGACACCCCATACAGAGAAGCTACTATACAGAGAAGTATTCATAGGAACGCTGAGGCTGAGACAATACCTTTCATCCAGCCTATACAACTCAGTATCCTAAGCAGTTACATACCTTCCCCCAGTCGCCTTTACCTCTCATAGGCCCACTCGACTATAACGTTTACCACACCGTCTACTGAGCTGGGGTTCGATACCAGGATTGATGGATAGTAGTATATGCTTCCATTGGGCATAACTCCAGTAATATGTCTATACCCAGCGACTACGGGGTTGAAATGCGCTGGATTCCTCTTAACACCATCCTCTGCAACAATGTCTGTATATATCCCTACCTCGTATAGTAGATCAAACAGGCTGGAGGTGTTACCATCGACGGCTACCAGGCTCACCTTATGCAGAGGAAGACTCGTTATGAAGCCTCTTAGTCCTGGGTCCTGCATATTGCTAGCCAACCAATCCCCATAAAAGATAATGACTACGGGCCTTTCACCACTGGGTTGGAAGCCCTCCACAACATTATCGAGGTCATACCGATCAACATCCATCCCCCTAGCAACAAACGTATCTATCAGGCTATCCACGAAATCACTAGTATCCCCAACGACGACTACATCGACGAGGTACCCCGTCAAACCATTCTGATAGGCTATCCGCTCCCTATCATATTCATCCCCATCAAGAGCGGTAAGGACATTGTAGAGCCCCGCAATCAACAATACCTGAATGACCAGTAGCACCACAAATATATTGGATACTTTCATCCCAAAGAATTATTGGACTCCTAACCTTTTAAATAGTTAATCCCCCTAGACAGCCATTCGTCACGTCCCTTTCCCAAAATACTTAGGCCCTGATCACCCCATACAGAAT
>JALWHQ010000221.1 GCA_026983525.1 Anaerolineae bacterium
CCTCATCTCCCACCCCCGGATTGTGGCTCTCGGGCGTGGAGCCCAACACCCTGGGCTCGGCCGAGGGCGGCCGCATTACCGTGTACGGCGCGGGGTTTGTCGAGGGCACGGTCGTCCGCCTGGTGGGGTTTGGCGTCCTGAACACCACCTTGGTGAGCCGCAACGTGCTTCAGGCTGTGATACCGGCGGGGGTTCCGCCCGCCACCTACGCGGTGGAGGTCATCCGCCCCGACGGGGTGAAGATGAGCATGCTCAAGGCACTGACCATCGTGGCCGCGACACCCACCCCCACCCCACGCACGACGCCGCCTCCGGGCCGCCCCATTCTCATGATTAGCAACTTCAGCCTGCAACCTCTCACCGCGCTCCCGGGGCGCTACGTGCTCGTCACCGTGGAGGTGTTCAATGGCGGCAGTCGCCCGGCGGAGAACGCGCTCATCTCGTTCCCGGGGGGCACGCTGGTTCCGGTAGGGGAAACGGGCCACTACGTCAAGCACATCCCCATCAACGGCAAGGTCAGCGTACAACAGCGGTTCTTCGTCCCCAAACATCTGAGTGCGGGCACGTATCAGGTAAGGGTGCTCATGGAGGGCAACGACTTCGAGGGCACGCATTACACGTATGAGGGGACGGTGACGGTGGCCGTGGCCGAGCCTCCCGCAGCCGGGGAGCCGCGCGTGGTCATCAACTGGGGACGCACAGAACCCTCCCGCCTCCGGCCGGGAACGGCGTTTTCCCTGCACTTGAACCTGGGCAACGTGGGGGAGGCTCCCGCGCGGCACGTGGCCATCGCCGTCCAGGGGGAAAACCTCATCGTGCCCGGACAGGAGGGCAACGACCGCCTGGTGGGTGATGTGGACGCGGGCGCGACGGTGACCGCGACGCTGCCCTTGCTTCTGCAAGAAAATGTGGCGCGCGGCCAGTACGCGCTCAGCGTACACGTCACGTATGAGAACGACGAGGGGCAAACGTTCAGCACCTCGGAGCAGGTAGGCATCACGGTTGTGGGGGAGCGGCTGGCCCCACCTCAGGTGCTGTTGACCGGCGTGCGGGCAGAGCCTACGATTCCCGCGCCCGGGGACGTGGTGACGCTGACGCTTACGCTGACGAACGTGGGCGAGCAGGCCGCGCGACGCCTCTTCATCGCGCTGGGCGAGGGCAGCAAGGCGCTGGACGGATTCGCCCTGTTGGAGACGGGCAATGTCCGCTTCGTCCCCACCCTGGCCCCCAACCAGAGCCTCGACGTCCAGCAGCGCCTGTTCGTGTCCGGTGATACCCGGTCGGGTGTGTACAACATCCCCCTCTCCCTCAAATACGAGGACGAGGAGGGAAATCCCCTGCAGGATAGCCAGATGTTCAGCCTGCGGGTGCGCCAACGGCCGTTGCTGCAGGCCCGGTTCTACGAAGCGGTGGGAACACCTTTGGTCGGAACCCCCTTCCCCCTTCCTGTGGAAGTGACCAACCTGCGCCCATCCCCGCTCAACGTGACCACGGTAGAAGTGCGCTCTTCCTCCCTGGACATTCAGGAGGGAAGTCTGTTCGTCGGTTACCTGGACGGGGGCTCGAGTGTGACGCTGGATGCCACGGCCATAGCCAGCCAGCCGGGAACACATGCGGTGAAGGTCGTGGTGAACTATGTCGATGATTTCGGCCACTTGGCGTCCTGGCAAGATACGCTGACCGTTCAGGTGAAGGCGCCCTTGCCCACGCCCACACCCCCGCCGGGGGAGGCGGGCGTCTCGCCTCCTGCGACGGCTCAGGGCGGCGAGGAAGCGGAGGGCATTCTGCAGAAAATCTGGCGCTTCATTCGCGGGCTATTGGGCCTGGGTTCGTAGAGGACGGTGGGCAGATACTCAAGAGGGAATCGGTAACCATGATGCTGAGAGACGTCGTGTATCTGGCCATTTTGAATTTGAAGCGCATGAAATTACGCGTGGCCATGACCGCGGGAGGAGTGCTGATCGGCACGGCCGCGGTGGTGCTGCTCGTTTCCCTGGGCGTGGGACTACAACGCTCGGCCCAGCAAAGCCTGGGCGACCTGGGCAACCTCACGCTATTGACGGTCATGCCCTCGGCAGGCCCGGGACCACAGCCCGGGCCTGCAAGCCCCCAAGGTCGACAGACGACGCTTACTCCTGATGTGTTGGAGGAGTTCGCGCGCATGCCGGGGGTCACAGGGGTCACCCCCGTTGTACCACTGTCGGGGAACGCGACGTTCAAAGTCGGCGACTGGGTGGGCTTTGCCAACGTGTTCGGCATCGACCCGAGAGCCATCAAAGGGCTCGACTTGGAGTTGGAGGACGGAAAGGCGTTCTTGAACCGGGGGAATGTCCTTCTCGGCGCCCAAGTACTTCGGACGCTCCGTAACCCACGGCGACCTATGGAGCGACCGGGATCGCGCGGGGCCTCTGAAAAAGAGAAAGTGAAATTGGTGGGGAAGAGCATCGTGCTCACGATTACGGGGAGGCCCATACCGCGCATGGAAGGCCCCGGCATTGTGGTCGAGATGCCGAGAGGGGCGGAACAGCGGGAAAAGCGATTGCGGGTGCGGGTGGCGGGCGTGCTCAAGCCCATGGGCTTCACCCTCGACATGGCTATTGTCCTGCCCCTGGATGAGGTGCTCCGCTTGGAACGGGAGTTGACCGGGAGGACGCCCACGTACGCGCGCCGGGGTTACCCCCAAGCCTTGGTCAAGGTCGCAGATGTGAAGCAGGCGGTGAAAGTGGAACAGGAGTTGACGCGTCGCGGGTACATCGTCATCTCTCCTCGGACGATGATGCAGGGGATGAACGTGTTCTTTGCCATTCTCCAGGGGATCTTGGGCGGCATCGGCGCGGTGGCCCTGTTAGTGGCCGCGTTCGGCATCGCTAACACGATGGTCATGGCTATTTACGAGCGCACGCGAGAGATCGGTCTGTTGAAGGCGATGGGGGCGACCAATCGGGACATTATGAGCCTGTTCCTGATGGAATCGGGGGCCATCGGCTTTCTGGGTGGACTTGGAGGTGTGGTGTTGGGCTATCTGGTGGGCTGGGTAGGAAACCAGGTGGTCAGCGCTTACATTCAACGGAACCTGGTGATGCAGGGGATGCAACCCACGAACGATTCGATGGCTACCACGTTTGTGTACACTCCCCTTTGGCTTGTGGTGTTTGCCCTGGCCTTCTCGTTCCTCATCGGAATCATGTCAGGCATTTACCCCGCAGTGCGCGCGGCCAACTTGGATCCCGTACAGGCGCTGAGATATGAATGAAGCCACCGACGGTTGCCAATCAGCGGGCGTGCGCTTTCTGTCCTTCGTCACCTTTGCTGCCGCCGTCCGCCCTTGAGCGAAGCCTGCAACGCGCGCAGTTCATCCCACTTGCCCTCTGCGGCCAATTTCGCCTGCTCGGGCCAGGTGGCTGGATCGGCCAGGCGAAAGCGGGGCCCGGCATTTCTCAAGATCTCGCGCAAGCGCTCAGGTTCGGTTGCTGCCAATTGCGCATATGTTTGGATGCCTGCCTCGTAAAGTAGTTGCTCGATTTTCGGCCCAATGCCCTCAATGAGCTTCAGGTCCTCCGGCTCGATTTTTCCTTCTTCGAGTTGATCCTCCTGTCTCTCGGACAGATTAGAAGACCGCTGAGGTATCGGTGAAGGAGAGGGCAGAGAAATGACTGCCTCTTCCTGCTCACGTCGCCGCTGCCACCAGGCAAGGACAAGTATCAATACCAAACCGACCATTAATCCAAAGAACACCCATATCCACGCACTGGGGCCACGTAAGGTATCAACCGGACGTTCCTGTAGCATAGGGTTCCCTCCTTTGTGGGGTAACGCGATGTGGCTCTATCCCTCAGTCATGGGAATGACCCGCAATCTTTCTCCTTCCTCGTGCAGTTTGCCAATCCCATAACGAGCATCGTGCTGGAAGACGAGCCAAGCATCATGATGCAGCGCCCACCGCGCCAGGCGCTTCTTCGTGTGGATGCTCACCATGGGTTCCAGGTCGTATGCGGGCACCCAGGCCATGCGCTCGAAAAAGATACCCCAGGATACCGCGTCGGCCAAGAAGACGGCGTGTTCACCTCCTCCCTCGACGACGATGCACTGGTGGGCCGCGGTGTGGCCCGGCGTCAGGGTCGTCCATACGCCCGGCACCACATCGGTGTCACCGTCGATAACGCGCAACTGGCCGGACTTCTGCAACGGCTCGAAGTTCTCACGGAGGTACGTGGCGCGCGTGCGCTCGTTAGGAAACATGGCATCGGCCAACTCACGCGCTTGTATCCAATACTCTGCATTGGGAAACGTGGGCATAATTGCTCCCGTCGCATCGATGTATGTATTCCCACCGCAATGGTCATTGTGCAAATGGGTGAGGACAACGATGTCCACATCTTCGGGCTGGACCCCGATGCGCGTGAGGTCGGTGATCAACCGTTTCTCCCCTTCCAAGGAAATGTAGCGTCGCGCCTTTTCCGGCACCTTGTCACCGATGCCCGTGTCCACCAGGATGCGCTTGCCGTCGGCCTCGATGAGGAGACAGCGCAAGTGCATAGGTACTCGGTTCCAGGCATCGGGCTTGTAAACCCGTTCCCACAAGGTACGAGGCGTAAGGCCAAATAGCCCACCACCATCCCAGTAAATCACACCGTCCGAAACGATGTGCACCCGGATGTCACCAAGCACAAGCGTGGGGATACCGTTAGTCTCCTCCAAGGGCATGAGCATGCCTCCTACTCAGCGCGATTCCCGAGTCCAAAGCGTTTCCTTACATGGGCCTCTATCAGCACCGGATTAGGCTTCGTCCGCGCCCTGCATCACCTGTCTCAACCAGGGTTCTGACTCTTTAAGGGCATAAGCGGATAACACCGCTCGCGCCTGCTTGTCATTGGTCCGCCGTAACGCCCAGGCCGCTGCCCTGCGCACAACCGGATGCTTGTCCTCGAGCAAGAGGACCAACGTTTCACGAGAACGGGCAAGGTCGGGAAAGTGAGTCAGCGCCTCGGCCACGGCCACTCGCACTTCAGGGTCTGGGTGCTCTGCTCGGGACACGATGGTCTCCAGCGCGGCCTCATCACCCAGAAATCCAAGAACGCGCACCGCTGCAGCGGTGCCGGCCACGGATCCCTCCTCTCGAGCACGTTCCAGCACCGGTCGAAATGTCTTCTGAGGTCCTATGTCGACCAGCGTCTCGGCGACCTCCCAGCGCACAAAGGGGCTGGGATCGTCCAGAGCAGCGACAAGGCGCGCTATGTGCCGTCCCCATACGGGCAGGGTGCGCAAGGCGCGCGCGGCCTCTATACGCTCCTCTTCACGCCCCGATGCTAATCTCTTCAACACCCGAGCGGTCTCTCGTCCTGTCCAAACACGTAAGCGCTCCAACCAAAGATGCCAGTTCATGTCTCTTGGGTGCTCCATCATGTTGCTAATCGGCTTAGGGCAAGACGCAGACGTTCACTCACATCGGTCACGTCGGGCGGGAGCCCTTGCACGGCCCGTTGGGCCTCGACCACGCTGTACCCCAGGGCGACCAGAGCCTCGATGACGTCCGCGTCCGCCGCGTGAGGGGCAGCGACACCTTCCGCGACCGCCACCACTTCGGGAACCTTATCCCGCAATTCCAGCACGATTTTCTCCGCGGTTTTGCGCCCAATGCCCGGTACACGGCTGAGCAGGCCGGGCTCCTCGTCGACAATGGCCCGATAGATGGCCGGCACACTCATGGACGAAATCAAAGCTAAAGCGACGCGCGGGCCAACGCCGGAGACGGTAAGCAGCAGGCGAAACACCTGCCGCTCTTCAGGGGCACCAAAACCATACAGGGTGATTTCATTCTCCCGCACATGAAGGTGCGTGAACAGGCGGACGTCCTCCCCTTCGGAGAGTGAAGCAGCCAAGGGTGTAGGCACGTGAACCTCCACCCCTATGCCGCCGATTTCCACCACGAGCCGTTGTTCCCCTGTGGCGACGACGCGTCCCGCTATGCGGGCGATCATTTCAGGCCTCCTCCCCGCATTCTTCAGAACTCGCGAACTTGTACCCAACCCCGCGAACGGTCAGAATGCGTCGTGGGTGGGCCGGATCCGGCTCAATTTTGGAACGCAGTCGTCGCACTGCAACCTCTACCACGTTGCTGGAACTCTCCAACGAATACCCCCATACCTCCCGCAACAATTCCTCTTTGGACACCGGGTGACCGCGTCGGCACATCAAGTAGTAGAGGAGATCGAACTCGATAACAGAGAGGTGAATGGGCCTCTCATCTACGAATACCTCTCGTGTGGCAGCGTCGACACGCACTCCGCACCCTTGCAGTGCTGCGGAAGGACGCTCCTCTCGTTTCCAACGAGCACGGCGCAAGGCCGCGCGCACGCGGGCCACCACTTCCTTGAAGACGAAAGGCTTAGGAATGTAGTCGTCCGCGCCGCGGTTGAGCCCCTCCACGATGTCCTCGGGACGGTTAAGAGCGGTAAGCATAATGACAGGCACATCGGAACGGCGACGGATTTCCTCCAACACTTCCAACCCGCTCATCCCCGGCATCATAATGTCCAACAGGACCAGATCAACCGGCTCCTTTAGGAAAATGTCCAACGCTTCGGTACCATCGGCCGCGGCAAGAATCTCATATCCGTAGCTCTTCAATGACATGACCAACAAATTGCGCAGTGCAGTATCATCCTCTGCCACCAAAATGCGAGGAATGGGTGCGTTCTCGGATGGGTCGGTTAAAGAAGGGAGTGGTAACGATGTGTTTGGGTTCATAAGTTGTTCTCTTCGACTACCAGATTGCTGAAACGGGCATAAAATATATGGCACACCGCGGTAGCCAACGCGTCCGCCACATCATCGGGGCGCGGCGTCTCCGAGAGGCGAAGCAACGAACGCACCATGAACTGTACCTGTTGCTTGTCCGCGCTTCCGTAGCCAACCAGGGTTTTTTTGATCTCCGCCGGCTTGTATTCCACAACGGGAACATAATACCGCGCAGCACACAGAAGTATGACACCTCGGGCCTGTCCCACCAGGAACGCGGTCGTCACGTTGCGACCAAAGTAAAGGCGCTCTACGGCCATGACGTCCGGACGATGCCGATCGATAAGGGCTGAAAGAGATTCGTAAATTTGCAGCAAGCGTTCTGGAATAGGCTCATGAGCAGGAGTGGTAATGGCTCCGTAGGCAATCGGGCGCATCTCGTCGCCCCCGATATCCTCGACAATCCCATAGCCTGTGATTGCTAAACCGGGATCGATGCCCAGCACGCGCACGTTAGGCGGCCTCCAGCGCGGTCAGCGCCTCCTCCGGCACTTCAAGGTTGGAATACACTTTGGCTACGTCGTCCAGGTCTTCCAGCATTTCGATGACCTTCATGACTTTGAGGGCCTCCTCAGGTGCCAACGTCACCCGGTTCTTGGGCACCCAGGCCAATTCCGATTCCTCGGGAGTCAACCCCATATCTTCAAGGGTCTGACGCACCTGTGCAAAGTCTTCGCGCGCGGTATAAACCTCCATAACATCGTCAGTGATTTCCACGTCATCCGCGCCTGCTTCCAATGCGGCCATGAAAAGTTCCTCTTCATCCCGCCCCTGAGTGGGAATGACCATGTAGCCTTTCTGCTCAAACTGCCAAGCCACCGAGCCGCTCTCCCCCATGCTCCCCCCGTGCTTGGAAAGGACATGGCGAATCTCGGCCACGGCTCGTTTGCGGTTATCCGTGGTCACCTGGATCATTAGAGCGATGCCGTGGGGCGCGTACCCCTCATAAGTAATCTCCTCCAGAGCCTCTCCACCGGACTCCAACCCGGCCCCCTTGCGGATGGCTCGCTCGATGTTCTCCTTGGGCATGTTGGCTGCGCGAGCCTTTTCCAAGGCCAGACGCAAACGCAGATTCGTTTCCGGGTCCGGTCCACCTTGTCGCGCGGCAATTTGAATTTCGCGCGCCAGTTTTGTGAACAGTTTGCCGCGCTTGGCATCCATCGCCTGCTTCTTTCGCTTAATGTTGGCCCATTTGCTGTGTCCTGCCATGTAGTCCGTCCTCCTGTTAGAAAGTTACAGGTTAAAGGTTGAAAATACGTTGAATAGCGACCAAGGATGTGCCGCATTCCCAAGATATTATACCCCATTTCGTTGGACTGTTGAACTTTTCACGGATGTATCCCGGGGCTCTTCAACGCTCTACGAGTGTGGACAAAAGGCGGACAATGGATGATGGACATCGCTCATCATCCAGGGGACGTCGTCACCCTATAATCAGACAACATATCACACGTCTGGACTTTATTTATGGCTCTTTACGCTTGGGACAGCAGCGGCTCCTCTTGGTGGCGACGGAACTCCTTGGCCGCTTCCAGAAAGGCCACGAACAGCGGGTGCGGACGGTTGGGACGGGACTTGAACTCGGGGTGGAATTGGGTGCCCAGCATGAAGGGGTGCTCGTCCAACTCGGCAATTTCCACCAGGCGCCCATCCGGGGAAAGGCCACTGAATACCATGCCGGCCTCGCCCAAGACGTCCCGATAGGCGTTGTTGAACTCCCAACGGTGACGGTGGCGCTCGTGCACAAGGGGCACCCCGTAGGCCGCGTACGCGCGCGTGCCCGGCACCAACTCGCAAGGGTAAGCGCCCAGCCGCATCGTCCCCCCTAACTCCTCGATGCCCCGTTGCTCGGGCATCAGATCAATGACCGGATGTTTGGTGTGGGGGTCGAACTCGGTGCTGTTGGGCTCATCACTGTTGAACACGTAGCGGGCGAACTCGATGCACATGACCTGCATGCCCAAGCAGAGGCCCAGGTAAGGCACCTGCTGCTCGCGCGCGAAGCGGGCGGCCATGATCTTCCCTTCCACACCCCGGTAACCGAACCCGCCCGGCACAATGATGCCGTCCACCGTCTTCAGCACCTCGATGTCGCCGTGGCGCTCGATTTCCTCCGAATCTACCCAGACGATCTCCACATCGCGACGGACGCGAACGGAGGCGTGGATAAGGGCCTCCCGAACGCTCATGTAAGCGTCTTCCAGGGCCACATACTTGCCAACGATGGCGATACGCAGTTTCGGCTTGGGTTCCTTGTAGGTCTCCACCCACGCGGCCCACTCGCTCAAATCTCCCTCTGCTTTCCCCACGTTGAGGCGACGGTGCACCAGTCTTCCCACGCCGTAGGACTCCAGGGTGAGAGGAACTTCGTAGATCGTCTCGGCCGTCACCAGGGGGATAACTGCTTCCGGCTCCACGTCACAGAAGAGCGCAATCTTATCACGAATGCTCTGGTCGACCGGGTAGTCAGAGCGGGTGACGATGACATCCGGCTGAATGCCTATGCCCCGCAACTCGCGCACACTGTGTTGAGTAGGCTTGGTCTTCAATTCCCCGGTAGCACCGATATAGGGCAGGAGCGTGACGTGGATATACATCGTATTTTCTGCCCCCACGTCCTTGCGCATCTGGCGGATGGCCTCCAGGAAGGGAAGACTCTCGATGTCGCCCACAGTACCACCGATTTCGACAATGACGACCTCCGCACCGGTTATACGGCCTACCTGGGCAATGCGCCGCTTGATCTCGTTGGTCACATGGGGAATGACCTGGATGGTACCGCCCAGATAGTCCCCCCGCCGTTCCTTGGCAATGACTTCATTGTAGATCTGGCCTGTAGTGACGTTGTTGGCCCGGGTCATGTTCTCGTCGGTGAAGCGCTCGTAGTGTCCCAGGTCGAGGTCGGTCTCCGCACCATCCTCGGTGACAAAGACCTCGCCGTGCTGATAGGGGGACATGGTGCCCGGGTCAACGTTCAAGTACGGGTCTAATTTTTGGATGGAGACATGGACGCCACGACTTTTGAGGACGCGTCCCAGGGCGGCTGCGGTGACCCCCTTTCCTAAAGAACTCACGACACCACCTGTGACAAAAATGTACTTGGTCATGGCTTCTCCGCTATCCGATGCGTTCTACGAAGTATTAGACTTTTGGCAAAATTCCGAGGCGCGGAAAAGGAAGGAAGGAGGGGAAAGGAGAATTTCCTTGTGCTGTGGCCCGGCTTTGCCGCGCCCCAGCATGTGAACCATCTTCCTCTCCTCTTTTCCCACTCACTCGTTGATTCTATTCTACTGAATCAGGCTCAGGAGGCGAATTTTCCTCTTGGGGTTCGTCAGGGGAGTCTTGCGATTCAGGATTCTCGGGCTTCTTTTCTTCTTCGGACGCCTGGGCTGCTTCCTTCTCTTGGCGCGAGACATCGTCTTCCCAAGCATCCTCATGTACAGAGGCAGGCTTCATCATCTTCCTCCCTTCCGTGCTCAGAAGTTCGGCTTTCTGTCCACGGGGGGTGAATGCATGTGGTGTACGGTGGACGTGAAGAAGTAAAGTTGACATTCATCCCATTCTTGGCACCTTTGGCGCGAAAATGGGATGAATGTCTCCCTCTTCCTTCATAAGCCGCCGTGCATCTACAGGGGTACAGGCGAACATCCAAACGAGCGCTGTACACGGCTATTCACTTTTACGGCTGCGGCGCAGGTAAGGCGGGATTTCCAGGTCATCACGCGCGGTGCGCCGGTCAAAGGGAATGGTCTTCGGATCGCGGGGCACACTTTCCACACGCTCGGCCTGGTCGAACCCGGTAGCGATAACGGTAATGCGCAGTTCCTCACCCATGCTCTCATCGATAACCGCACCGAAGATGATGTTGGCCTCGGGATGAGCGGCCCGCTGGATGATTTCTGCCGCCTGGCTCACCTCATGAAGGGTGAGGTCGGGACCGGCGGTGACGTTGAACAGAATGCCGCGCGCGCCGTCGATGCTGATGTCCAGCAGTGAACTGTGGATGGCCTGCTCCGCAGCGTCCACGGCCCGGTTCTCGCCACTCGCTCTGCCAATGGACATAAGCGCAGCCCCTCCCTCACTCATGATGGTACGCACATCCGCAAAGTCCAAATTGATAAGCCCGGGCACGGTGATTAATTCAGAGATGCCCTGGATACCCTGACGCAACACATCGTCAGCCAACTTGAAGGCTTCCAACATACTGACCTTCTTGTCTACCAATTGCAGTAAGCGATCATTAGGTACGACAATAAGGGTATCCACTTCATTCGCCAAATCCTTAATGCCCTCCTCAGCAACCTTGCGGCGCTTAGAGCCTTCAAAGGAGAAGGGCTTGGTAACCACACCTATGGTAAGAGCGCCCTCCTCTTTGGCCAGGCGAGCCACCACAGGACTGGCCCCTGTGCCCGTGCCACCGCCCATACCCGCGGTGACAAACACCATATCCGCGCCCTTAACCGCCTCGCGCAACTCGTCCACGGACTCTTCCGCGGCCTTGCGGCCGATCTCCGGGTCGCCCCCCGAGCCCAGACCGCGCGTAATGCGCATACCGATGCGCAGCCGAATGGGGGCTTTAGATAACATCAGGGCTTGGCTATCGGTATTGACGGCGATGAACTCTACGCCCTGTAAACCCATCTCAATCATCCGGTTGACGGCATTAGAGCCACCGCCTCCCAAGCCTACAACCTTGATCTTTGCCTGGCTATCGCCCGTCGTTTGGATTGTACGCCTTGCACTCATGACTCGCTTGTCCTCCTTCTGGGTCCTACTTTTTCGTGCAGTGTTCTCGGGAATCGATGTAGAGGTCTCCTGAGAATCCCGTGCTCGTTCTACAGGCTCACGTTCCTCCTCGCCACGTGGATCCTCCATCCGCCCCTTATTGTCTTGGTTCTCCGGGACTCTTACCTCGCTCCCCAAGATATTATTTGGCACCGAACTCTCACGACCGAGTTCAGCCCTCTTCGCTACATCGCTCTCTTCTCCCTCACGCTTGGAGGAGGGCTCTTGTACGACTTGCTTCAGCGGTGGTGAAGGCCCCTTTACGCTCTTTTTTCCTTCATATACAAAACTGACACGTGGCTCCCAAGTCACGGTGAACCTCCTTTGCCCACTCAGCCCATCGGTAACAGGCGCTTGAGCCATTCCACCACGCGCGCCCATGTGCTATCCGTTTCGTGTTGCGCGCGCTCCTCAAACCCCAGTTGGGTAGGATGCTTGTGTGCCCACATGAGCAGCCCCAGGGCCGCGGCATAAGCCGGGGAACGATGCTCCTCGTCCAGCCCCTTGACCGCGGGCAACCGGCCAATGCGCACAGGGAGTTGGAGCACATCCCGGGCCAGGTCGCGAAAACCGGGCAACAGGGCGCTTCCCCCTGTCAGGACCACGCCGGCGGGCAACAGAGCATCGTATCCCGTAGCCTTGACCTCCTGCCAGGCAAGTTCCAGGATTTCCTCAGCGCGGGCTTGCAAGATCTCGGCTAGGAGATGTCGGCTGATCACGCGCCGCCCGTCCTCACCAAACCCGCCAATGGTGACCGTCTCATCCTCGGACACCCACTGAGGCTGGACATGACCGTACCGGATCTTCAAGTCCTCCGCATCTCCCATGGGCATGCGCAGGGTGATGGCCACATCCTGCGTCAGGTAATGACCGGCCACTTGTGTGCCCGCCACGTACCAGGGACGTCCCTCCATGAAAATAGCCAAGTCCGTGGTCCCACACCCTACGTCCATGACCACCACCCCCAGTTCCCGCTCCTCCTCCGTGAGAACGGCCTGCCCGGCCGCGATGGGTTCTACCACCAGGTCGTCCACCTCGATGCCACTGGCCCGCACACACTTCACCAGGTTCTGCACGGTCACCGTGGGAGCGGAAAGCACCAGGGCGTCCACTTCCAACCTGAACCCTTCCATGCCCAGGGGATCACGCACGCCCTCCTGGTCGTCCACCTTATAGGTGCGGGGCAGGGTCTGGACGACTTCGCGATTGGGCGGCAGGCGCACCACGCTGGCCGTTTCCAACGCCCGCTGCACGTCCTGCATGGTGATGCCACGCGAACTGCGCGGGGAGATGGTGGCCGTCCCGCGAGAGGCAATGGTCTCCACGTGGACGGCGGAGAGCCCCAGGTACACGTTGGCAATGCGCACGTTGGACGCGCGCTCGGCCTGAGCCACCGCCTCCCGAATGGAGGCAATGACCTCGGTGACGTTTACCACCGCGCCGTGGCGCATCCCTCGGGCCGGCGCTTCACCAACCCCCAGGATAACCAATGAGTCTTCCGTGTCGATTTCGGCCACCATCGCGCATACTTTGGTGGTGCCAATGTCAAGAGAGGCAATGACGTCTACCACAAGAGATCCTCCTCAAGATGCGTGATGCGTGATTGCGTGATGGCATGACGTGAAATCTCCGTCTGCACGTCGACGATAGGGTTTATAGGACGCTGGTTATTCCTCCCACACGACCGGTTCGGAACGGGTGAGATCGATGCGCTTTATCCGCCGGTTTTGTGACTCGATGTACTGCAAAATACGGGGCAATCGGGCGAGCCGTTCGTCCAGTCCGGTCAATGTGCCCAGAACAACTTCCACGCTGCCCCGGCGAGTGGGAACAACGATCCGCAAGCCCCATGTTGCATCATAGTATATCACACGCACGTGCGGGAACTGGCTTCGCACACGTAAGAAGGTTTCCAATATCTCTTGATCGAATCTGGAAGGACTTCCTCCCTCCGACTCCCACGCGGCCAGCCCTTCTGGGTCGTACAACCGCGGCAAGCCCGGTCGTTCCTCCAGCGCGGGCAAGGCAACGCCCTCCTCATCCACCCAGAAGACACCATCCGCCCGTTCCCACACCAGAACGGGCACCCGCTCTTCGATGTGAATCTGCACGGTCGCCGGCACCCCGACCGTCACACGTGCTTCCCGCACATAAGGGAGTTCCTCCAGGCGGCGGGCAACACGCTCGGGATCGATGAACAGCACGTGATAGCCGTCCAATCCCGCCCGCTCGTACACCATCTCCGCCGGTGTGTAGCGAGCCCCTTCGATGGTGACCTGTTCCCGATACACGTAAAAACGTGAGTTCACGGCCACGAAGACGAACAGTACTACTACGGCGAAAATGATACCCAGGGACACGACCTGGGGCGCGCCGATGGGCGGTACCCTCAGCGTGCGTACGACCCGCTCCACCCGCATACCCGCGTGCAGAGAACGCTCCGCTCGGAACGTGCGCCGCCGTGTGGTGCGCCGCCGCGGTCGCTTGTGCTGCGATGTTGATCTACGTTGTGTTGTGCGCCGCGACTTACGCGGCCTCCTCTCGGTGTTCGGCATGGCGCTCCAACCCCAGTTCGATGAGCCGGGCCACCAGCGCCTCCCCGCTCAGCCCCGAAGCCGCCCACAAACGGGGATACATGCTCATGCGGGTAAAGCCCGGCATAGTGTTGAGTTCGTTGATGAACACTTCCCCTGTTTCCTTGTGCATGAGGAAATCCACCCGTGCCAACCCTGCAGCGTCGACGGCAAGAAAGGCACGTTTGGCCATCTCCTGCACCGCGGCCATCTGTCCCGCGGATATCTCGGCCGGGATCAGCAGTTGGGTGCCCTCATGCTTGTACTTGGCCTCGTAGTCGTACCACTCCTTGCCGGGAACCACCTCCCCAACGACGGATGTTTCCGGCCGGGTATTCCCCAGCACACTGACCTCAATCTCGCGGGCCGGAATGCCCTGTTCCACCAGGATTCTCACGTCGTAGCGCCCGGCCGTGCGCAAGGCATCCACCAGCCCCTCTCGCGATTCCACCTTGGTGATGCCCACGCTGGACCCCAGGTTGGCGGGCTTGACGAACACGGGGTAGCGCAGCGCACTTTCCACTCGGGCCACCGCGGCCGCAGGACGGGCCTCCACCTCGCGGCGGTAGACCGCGATGTAGGGAAGAACGGGCAACCCCGCGGCCCGAAACACCTGCTTGGCCACGGCCTTGTCCATGCCCACCGCGCTGCCCGTGACACCACTGCCCACATATGGAATCCCCGCGATCTCGAACAAGCCCTGAAGGGTGCCGTCCTCCCCGTAAGGGCCGTGCAACACAGGAAACGCGATGTCCACACCCGCGAGGCGTTCGATGGGCGGAATGCGCTGTGGCGGGGTGACGGGCTCCTCGGGAGGGGGCACCACGCCCGCGCCCTGTTCGAGCATCGCCCGCGCAGCCTCATCGAACCACCACCGCCCCCACCGGTCGATGGCCATGAGCACCACGTCATGCCCGAGCCGCGCGGTCATATCCGCCACGTACCGGGCGGACATAATGCTGACCTCGTGTTCGGCCGAGCGGCCGCCGAAAATGACCCCAACTTTCATGGTTCCCTCGGTCTTCACCCTTTCCTCGGAAGACGTTCTTCTCGATCCTCACCCAGGATGAGGATTTCCGTTTCCAGGTCGACGCCGAATTGTTCGCGCACTCGCTCCCGGGCCAGCCGAATGAGCGCCAGCACGTCTCGGGCGCGGGCGCCCCCCACGTTGACGATGAAGTTCCCGTGCAGGGGCGATATCATCGCCCCCCCAACGCGCGCCCCCTTCAGCCCGGCCACGTCGATCAGGCGCCCAGCGTAATCCCCCGACGGGTTGCGGAAAATGGAACCGGCGCTCGCTTCGACGGGCTGGGTCCGCCGTCGGTGGGCCAGAAATTCGTCGGCTCGGGCGCGCAGGGCGTGGGGGTCCACCCGTCGCAGGCGAAAGGTGGCCGCCAGCACCACCGGGAAGGGCTCACCCCGCTCGCGCGCTTCCTTCAATCTTGAAGTGCGATACGCGTAGGCGAGGTCGCTCGCTGGCACTTCCCGGGTACTGCCATCCTCGAACAAGAGCGTTGCCGATTCCAGCACATCCGCAATCGCGCCGCCGTGCGCGCCCGCGTTGCCCACCACCGCGCCCCCCACGGTGCCCGGAATGCTCACCGCCCACGTGAGCCCATCCAATCCCTCGCGGATGAGGGCGCGAGCCAGGCCCGCCAATGATGCCCCGGCTTCTGCCCACGCGCGGGGCTCACCATCCTCATCTGTGAACACGCGCGTGCGTCGGCAACGGTTCAACACCACCAGCCCCCGAATGCCTCCGTCCAGCACGAGAACGTTGCTTCCGCCCCCCAGAATGGTTACGGGTACCCCATGAGCATGAGCGTCCGCAACGAGCGCGGCGAGCCGTTCGGACCGGGTGGGCATGGCGAGGACGTCGGCCGGTCCCCCCACCCGCAACGTCGTGTACTCGGCCAGAGGGACATGCTCCGCCAGCGTGTCTTCGCCCAAAATCTGCCGCCAGCGTGCAATGTGCCGCCGTGGGATTTCGACGCGTGTCCCCCCACGCAGGCCATCGAACACCCCTCGAGCAACCTGAACACTCGTGCCCGCCCCCAGGGTGATGATCACGTCTCCCGGCTGCGCCCGCTGCAGCAGGAAAGCAACAGTGTCTTGCACATCGCCCGTGTGGTACACGCGCGGGTGACGAATCTCGTTCGCCACCTTCTCCCCCGAAAGGCCCAACGTGTCCGTCTCCCGAGCCGCGTAGATGTCCATCACCGCCACCACATCCGCGTCCGCGAAGGCCTCCCGCCACTGGGGGAGAAAGGCGCGCGTCCGGCTGTACGTGTGGGGCTGGAACACGGCCCAAATGCGTCGTCGAGGGTACGCCGACCGGGCCGCGGCCAGGGTTGTCCGCACTTCGGTCGGGTGGTGGGCGTAATCATCCACCACCGTGATCTCGCGCGGGCTCCCCAACACCCGAAACCGACGCTCGGCCCCCTCGTACGTCGCCAGGTGTACGGCCAGGTCGGACACGGCAAAGCCCGCGGCCTCCAGCGCGGCCAGCGCGGCCAGCGCGTTGTACACGTTGTGCAGGCCCGGCACGCGCAGGTGCACCGTCTCCCCCACCGGCATTCCATCCCGCAAGGGCTGAAACGAGTACCCGCCCTGAGGGTTGACCCCGTCCACGCGAGCCGACCAGGCCGCCTGGGATTGCAGGCCGTACGTCGTCACGGGGATGCCCGCGCGCGCGGCCACGTCCATCGCGCCTGCGTCGTCCGCGCACACGACCAGGTGGCGACTTTGCCGCGCGAACCCCACAAACGCGTCGCGATAGGTCTCCCGCTTGGGGAAGCAATCCACGTGATCCCACTCCACGTTGGTGACCACGGCCACCTGCGGCGCAAGGCCCCAGAACATGTAGTCGTACTCGTCGGCCTCGATGACGAACGTGGGATGCGAGCCCGCGGCCGCGTTGCCCCAGCGGGGAACGTCGGCCCCCACAATGTACCCCGGCCAATATCCGGCGCTGCGCAGCATGTGCACAATCATGGCTGTGGTCGTGGTTTTGCCGTGCGTGCCCGCGACCGCGAGCACCTCCCGCCCGCGCAGCAGGTGGGAGAGGAAGTCGCGACGGCGCAGCACGGGCACGCCACGTTCCATTGCGGCCTTCACTTCCTCGTGGCCGTTCTTGATGGCCGAGGTGACGAGGAGCGCGTCCGCGGCGGCAACGTGCGTCCTCTCGTGGCCGATGCGCACGTCCGCGCCCAGGGAACGCAGGGCGTGGGCCTTGCTGCTTTCCTCGCGATCACACCCGCTCACGTGGTAGCCCATCTCCAAAAGCACGCGCGCGATGGCCGAGAGGCCCGTGCCCCCGATACCCACAATGTGGATGTGTTGCCAGGGGAGTTCCCCGGCGCGTCCACCTGCCATCGTGCGTTTCATGTCCCCCCTGCTACCGACGAATACTCAGGAAGATGAGAATGGCCGCGAAGGCCGCCAGCACCTCCGGCCGTCCCTCAAAGAGTTTGGGCGGCATGAACTTCATCAACGCCTCGGCGGTCTTCGTCCACTCGGTCTTCAGAAGACCCCACTTGGTCAGATAGGGATACCCGTACTTGTCCATGTAGTACCAGATGCTGCCGGCAAAGAGCCAGCCGTTGACCACGCCGATGAACACGTTGAGCAAGAATCCTTCCAGTCCCTTGGCGGGCGCGCCGGGAAAGGAGAGGGTGCGCCCCTCGTACCCCAGGTACAACACCAGAATGAGCGCGCTCTGAAAGATCAAGGCCAGCAACAGCCTTTGCAATTCATCGTTTTGCTGAACGTTGAGCAATTTGAACACCTGGGTGAACACCTTGGTTTTCAAGATCGTCTCGATTTGCTGGCCAAAGTACACCTCCACAAACAGCACCAGGAGGAGCAGGATGGTAATCCCTAACTCCCGGGTGTACCCCCGCACCAGGGTAATCATGACGAAAAAGAGAACCACGGTTCCCCAAAGGACCTCGATAGGACCCATGTACGTTTCCCTCGCTCAGTCGGGCGGTGGCGGACAATCCCCCACTCGCCCCCTTGTCGTGTTTGCCCTCCCTTACCGGGAGCGCCAGGCAATCCACAGCACAATGAGACCTACGATGACTACCAGCAGTTGGGCCGGATCCAGCCCGAACAGGGCGGCCAGTTCCTTGATGCCTTCCGCCAGGACGTCGCGCGTGGTGGCCTGGGCCGCGGGCTCCACAGCCCGCGCCGCCACCGGCTGTCCCGCGCCTGCACCCGGCAAGATGGAGAACAAGGTCGGAAACAGCCAGATCACAATTAAATAGCCGTTGAGTGCCCCAAACAGCCCTCCTATAAGGGAGGGGGGGGCATCCAACAGCTTCCGGAGCATCGTGCCCAGACAACATTTCGCATGGCCAATCCCATACCCCAAAAGCACAAGTCCCAGAAAGGTGAAGAAGAGCACGGGCTCTTTCCGTTCCGGCGTAATCAACTTTTCCATGTCGTTGATTTTCTGAGCCAATTCCATCATCTTGCCCAGGTCAAAGCGGGCTTCCAAGGCAATTCTTCCCATCAAGTAGAACTGATTGACCCACTTCACAAAGGTATCGCCTAAAGACCCTGTCCAAATGCGGTGTCCGATGAAGATAGCGACCAACGTGACCAACTCGCGACGATAGCCACGTTTCCACCCCAGGTAGCCAAAAGCGGCCAGAAAGAGCAGCAACGTGATCAAGCCCTGCCAGGTTGATGTCTTCTGCGCTTCTTGTAGGAGCATTCCCTCTCGGTCCCTTACTTCAGCCTTCGACTTTCAATCCCTCTACGTTCACCCCGTACACCGTGCCCGCGGTGTTCGCCCGCCGCGCCACCTGCACGACCACCTGAGCAATGCGCGCGGCAGCGTCCGGCACGGCCAGGGCCCGCGCCCGGGCCGCCATCTCCCGACGTCGCGGCCGGTCGTTCAACAGGCCCACCACCGTGGGCACCAAGTCCGTGGATAGACGCTCGTCGTCCACGATGACGGCCGCGCCGTGTTGGGCCAGGTAACGCGCGTTCGCTTCCTGGTGACGCCCCGCGTGGGGGTAGGGCACGAGTATGGCGGGCAACCCCCGAGCCGGGAACTCGCCCAGCACCGACGCGCCCGCGCGACTGACCACGAGGTCGGCCGCGGCCAGGGCCAGCGGCATTTCCTCGTGCAGATACTCGTACACGTGGTAGCGTGCTTGCGCCTCAGGCGGCAGCGCCTGCGCGGCGCGCTTGACCCACGGGTAGTCCAGAGAACCGGTCACGTGCACGACCTGGGCCAGGGGCAGAATGCGCTCCACCCCGGCCGTCAGGGCCCTGTTGATGCTGCGCGCGCCCCGGCTGCCGCCAAACACGAGCACCACGTTCTCCTCAGGCGCAATGCCCAGCCAACGCCGCCCCTCCTCCCGACGGGCCTCCTGCACCGCGCGGCGCACCGGGTAGCCGGTGACCACGGCCTTCCCCGGGAAGTGAGCGGCCGTTTCGGGCACGGTTACGGCCACGCGCGCGGCCAGGTGCTTCAGCGCCCGAACCGCCAGGCCGGGGGTCATGTCCGGCAGGTAGATGACCAAGGGCACGCCCCCGCGACGCGCGGCCAGGGCCACGGGCACCGTCACCCATCCGCCGGTAATGAAGCACACGTCGGGCCGGAACGATTGCACCAGACGACGTGCCTGCCGGTAACCGCGGGCGATGTGTCCCAGGTTGCGAGCCAAGCGCCAGGGCGTCTGCCCGCGCACCTGGCCCCCGGCGATGGGTTCAAAGGGAAGCCCCGCGCGCGAGACGAGGGAGGCTTCCACCCCCCTTTCGTGTCCCACGTACACCACCTCTATGGGTTCGACAATCTGGGTCAGCGCGTCAAGCACGCTGAGGACGGGATAGACGTGTCCCCCCGTCCCCCCGCCTGAGACCAGAATCCGCATAGCGTTTGTTCCTCACCGGCAATGACCGTGACACGTTGAGCAGTACCCCCAGCGCGGCCATGTTGGTGACCAGCGATGACCCCCCATAACTGACAAAGGGCAACGTCACCCCCGTCGGGGGGAAAAGAGCCACCGCCACGCCCATGTTGACC
>JALWHQ010000222.1 GCA_026983525.1 Anaerolineae bacterium
ACTTTCTCTCCCGTTTATATCTTTTATATGTAAAATTTAAAGTTAAACTCTAAATTAAAATTAGTCAATTAAAGATGTTCAAATCCTTTAATTTCTAACTCTATCTCTTTCTTATCATCTAACAGGTAAACCCCTCTTCCTTTTTCAACAAAGCCTATTTTGAATATATCCTTTTCTTTTAAGTCCTTTTCTGAACTAAAGAGGATAACATAATCTTCTCCACCGTAGAGAAGATAATCGTAAGGGTCTTTTTTGTATTTTTTACAAAAAGCTTCTAAATCAGGATGAACAGGGATTTTTTCTTTTACAAGGATGGTTTTAACGTTGCTTTGAAAAGCTATGTGTCCAAGGTCTGCTACAAGCCCATCACTTATGTCTATACATGCATTTGCACTTCTCTGAAGAAGCTTGGTTGTATCAAGCTTAACAACAGGTCTTGTAAATGCTTTAATAAGTCTTTTCTCAAAATCTTCATATGTTTTTTTCCTCATCATAAGAAGTTCCAATCCGGCTCTTGAAAGACCTGTATAACCGTTTATGTACAAAAATTCTCCTTCTTTAGCTGAAGACCTTGATAAGACTCTCTCTGTCTCACCTACTAAAAAAAGGTCTAAGATGATTTCAGAAGATGATGAAATATCCCCACCAATTAAAGAAAATCTGTAAAAATCTAAAGCCTCTTTGATTCCTCTATAGACGTCCTCTATAAATGAGTAATCAAGCTCTTTAGGAAGTCCCAGTGATATCTGAGACCATCTTGGAATACCTCCGCAGGACAAAACATCACTCACATTTACGGATATGAGCTTCCAACCTATATCCCTTGGACTTTGAAGACCCTTTAGAAAATGCCTGTTTTCTATTTGTATGTCATTTGTGAAGAGTATCAACTTACCGTTTATATTCACACAGGAGCAGTCATCTCCATATCCCACCACTACATCTCTATCATTTATTGGAACAATTTTTGTTAGCCTATCTATAAGTCCGAATTCTCCAAGTTCAGAAACTTTCATTCTACTTTTATAACATAACCTCCCCTTCTTAAGTCTCCTGCACCATTGAATCTCCAG
>JALWHQ010000223.1 GCA_026983525.1 Anaerolineae bacterium
CTCCTTGCGGCTGAGGCCGTATTCCTCGCCAAAGCGGCGGATTTTGGCGTCGGGCAGCTCGGGCAGGGTGGCGCGCAGGGCCTCCACCCACTCCCGGGACACTTCCAGGGGGAGCAGGTCGGGCTCGGGGAAGTAGCGGTAGTCGTGGGCTTCCTCCTTGGTGCGCTGGACGAAGGTGCGCCCCCGCGCGGCGTCCCAGCCCAGGGTGACCTGTTCAATGGTGCCGCCGCTTTCCAGCACGGCGATCTGCCGTTGCACCTCGTAGGCGATGGCGTCGCGCACGGCCTTGAAGGAGTTGAGGTTCTTGATCTCCACCTTGGTGCCGAACTCCTTCTGGCCCTTGGGGCGGACGGAGAGGTTGGCCTCGCAGCGCATGGCGCCCTTTTCCATGTCCCCGGTGCTGACGCCCAAATAGCGCAGGATGGTGCGCAGCCGGGTGAGGTAGCGGTGGGCTTCCTCCGCGCTGCGGATGTCCGCCTCGGTGACGATTTCCAGCAGGGGGACGCCGGCGCGGTTCAGGTCCACCAGGCTGTGGCCGTTCACGTGGACGAGTTTGCCTGTGTCCTCTTCCAGGTGCGCGCGGCGGATGCGGATGCGCTTGGGCTTGCCGTCGTCCCCCTCGATCTCCACCCAGCCGTTGTAGGTGAGGGGAAGTTCGTACTGGGAAATCTGGTAGCCTTTGGGCAGGTCCGGGTAGAAGTAGTTCTTGCGCGCGAAGACGGAGAATTCGGCAATCTCGCAGTTCAGGGCCAAGCCAGTGCGGATGGTGGCTTCCACTGCGGCTTTATTGATGACGGGCAGCGCGCCGGGCAGGGCCATGCATACCGGGCACACGTGGGTGTTTGGTGGCGCGTCCGCGTACGCGGCGCTGCACCCGCAGAACATTTTGGACCGGGTCAGCAGTTGGGCGTGTACTTCCATGCCGATGATGACTTCGTATTCCCTGGTCATGGGCGGTTCCATCCTCGGTTGTGAGATGGGTGTCGTTCCCCGGAGAGGGGGCACGCGCATGGGAGATGCACGCGAGCGGCCCCGCAGGCCGATGTTGGCAGGTGCATTATACCTGAAG
>JALWHQ010000224.1 GCA_026983525.1 Anaerolineae bacterium
GGGCGTGAATGTAGGGGACGGTGACGGGGTGGGCGTTGGTGTTGGGACCGCGCCAGCCCTACCCGGAGCGGGCACGCTCTGCACGATCCAGTCCCGAGCCGTGTCACTATCCCTGCCCGGCGGGAGACGTTCGATGGAAGTACCGGCAGGACCACGCGGCACGGGAGGAGAAAACGCGTGCGTATCCTTGCCCCAGGAAACGCCGTCCACCCGCATGCCAAGGGGGTTGAGCAGGAACAACGCGTCACCAACGTTGGCTAATCCGTTGCCGATGCGTCCGTCGGCCACCGAATAGACGGGGCCGGGCACATAGGGGAAATTCTCCCGAAATGCCGCTTCACTCGCGACGATGGTGACAAACCCGTGCGGGGGAAGGATGATTTTGGGTAAGGAGTCGCGTTGACCACTGGCGTCCATCACGGCCCACCCGTCCAAGGAGACAGGGCGGTCGAGAGGATTGTACAGGTCGAGCCACTCGTATGCTCCTTCCCCACCCCCACGCTGAGGCGGATCGAATTGCACTTCCTGAATGAGGACACTGCCGGGCCCACCCGGGCCTACTGGATCTCCCGGACGGGCCAGAAAGAACGCGTTGTTGAAGTAGGTGCCGTTCGGGGGATGCCGGTAAACGATATCACCGTTTTCAACATGTGCCCCCTTCGCGTTCACCCAAGCGGACTTGACGGGTAGTCCATCTGGAGAGGCCACACGTAACACATAAATGGGGAAGTCTGCGTATGTGTGCAACCCAAACCAACCGGTGTGAATTGTTGTGTAGGCACCCAGGAAATGTTCGACACCGCCGGCATCCCGGCCCAACAATTCAACGCGGACCCCTGGTAAGGGCGTGTGGGTTTCCCCGGCATATCCCCGGTACACATAGCCCCAAAACCAAAAATCCGCGGGCAACGGCGTTGGTGTAGGGGTTGCCGGGCGGTTGGGCGCGTTCGGCGATGGCGGGTAGGTGTCCGTCCATGGGCCCACCCCATCCACCGCGCGCGACCACGAGCGGGCGTCCGTGCGCGCCACAGCGGGGTAGGCCACCTGGTCCACCACCTGCCCGTTGG
>JALWHQ010000225.1 GCA_026983525.1 Anaerolineae bacterium
CCGCCAACTGGAGAGCCGCCTGGGCAAGGGATGGGAAGTGATGCGCATGGTCAGCGACAAGGCCCGCCGCGCACCCAAGCGCGTCGTCTTTGGCGAGGGCGAGGAGGATCGCATCATCCGCGCCGCCCACCAGGTCAAGCAAGAGGGCATTGCTCACCCCATCCTGCTGGGGCGCGTGGACGTCATCCGCGGCCGGGCCGAGGAGTTGGGCGTGGAGTGCGAAGGGGATATCGTGGAGCCCGCCAAGCACCCGCGCTTCGAGGAGTACGTGCAGGAATTCTGGCATCGGCGGCAGCGTAAAGGGATCACCCTGGCTCAAGCCCGCCAACTCATGCGCCTGCCCACCTACTTCGGCCCCATGATGGTGGCGATGGGGGACGCGGACGCGTACGTGTGCGGCCTTACCTACAACTACCCCGACGTCATCCGCCCCGCGTTGCAGACCGTGGGCACGCAAGAGGGGGTGACCAAGGTCAGCGGCGCGTATGTGATGATCGTCAAGAACCGCGTCTACGTGTTTACCGACGCCACCGTGAACATCACGCCCGACGCGGAAACCCTGGCCGAGATCGCGATCCACGCCGCGGACCTGGCCAAGCGCTTCGAGATCGAGCCGCGCGTGGCCATGCTCTCCTTCTCCAACTTCGGCAGCGTGCGCCATCCCGAGTCGGAGAAGGTGCGCCAGGCCCTCGAGATTGTGCGCGAACGGCGGCCTGACCTGGTCATCGACGGCGAGATGCAGGCGGACGTGGCCGTGGTGCCCGAACTCATCGAGGAGCACTACCCCTTCAGCCGCGTGAAGGACGCCAACGTCCTCGTCTTCCCCGACCTGGCCTCCGCGAACGTGGCCTACAAGTTGCTCCAGCGCCTGGGCGACGCGGAAGCCATCGGGCCAATCCTCCTGGGCATGGGCAAACCCGTGCAGGTCCTCTCCACGGGCGCGACCGTGCGCGAGATCGCACACATGGCCGCCATCGCGGTGCTGGACGCGCAGGAGATGGAAGAGTAATGTAACGAAAACGTTCGGAAAATCGTGTTCTCCATGCCCTCACCCCCTCCCCAGCCCC
>JALWHQ010000226.1 GCA_026983525.1 Anaerolineae bacterium
ACCTGGTCACATGATCGAGCACATCATCGCTCGATAATTGTGTTATCCGCCATTGTCCTTCTCCTTGTGCCTGCCATCATAGTATTAGAAGCCCGTCGGAGTATGGGATTACTTCCCCCAGCGGAGACGGACGCCCTCGTGGCGCGTGTAGAAGGGATCACATTCGACGTGGACGTGAGAAACGGGCGTGCGTACATGAGCATGGGCGCTCGCCTGCGCGTTGTGGACGTCTCCGATCCCGCGCGGCCCCAGGTGCTGGGAGAAAGCGATTACCTCGCCGGTGACGTGGCCGACATCGAGGTCTTCGACGACGTCGCCTTTGTGGCCGCACTCGACGCGGGCCTGCGCGTGCTGGATGTCTCCGACCCGGCCCGCCCGCAGCAAATCGCTGCCCTCCACACAGGCGCGTGGGCCGAACGCCTGACCCGCGTGGGCCAACGGCTGTACATCGCCAACGCGTGGGCCGGCCTCCAGGTGGTCGATGTGAGCCATCCCCATCAGCCGCGCGTGGTGGGCAACGCGGATATCCCCGGTTTCGCGCGCGGCATATATGTCGTGGCGAACCGGGCTTATCTGTCCGGGTGGCACACCGGCGTGCACGTGTTCGACGTCAGCGTGCCCGAGGCCCCGCGACCGATGGGCTTCTACGACACCCCGGGCCGCGCTCAGGATCTGGAGGTCGAGGACAACCTGCTCTACGTCGCGGACGGTGGCGGCGTGGAGATTTTGGATGTGAGCGACCCGCGGACGCCCCGCAAGGTGGCTGCACTGGATACCCCCGGCTGGGCTGTGGACGTAGCCGTGGAGGGAGATCGGGCCTACGTCGCCATTCGCGATGCCGGCGTTCTGGTCGTAGATGTTTCACACCTTAAGCGGCCGCGCATCATTGGACGGTACGACACGCCAGCCGCTGCCGTGCGGGTGAAAGTGGTGGGCGACTACCTCTACGTGGCAGACGAAATGGGCGGAATGGTCATCATCCGTAAGCAACTCAGGGCCGACTCAGCGGGTACAGCATCCGGGTTCGTCATGGGGAAGAGGAGGACGCCATGACCGCATTGCGCTGGGCGCTGGCAATGGCCGCCTTTGCAGTGGCCTTCTGGCCCCTGACCTTTGCCTTCTTCCGCGTCATGGTGAACGAAAGCGAGGAGAAGGTGCTGGTCCTTTCGCTGGGCTTCGCACTGCCCGTGGGCCTCTCCATCCTCGGTTACCTGGCCTGGTTGGGCATGCTGGCCCACGTCTCCCTGTTCGACGCGCGCGTCCTGTGGGGGCTTGTCGCGCTGGTCGCACTCGCCTCGTGGGGACGCTGGGGACGCGCGACAGCACGGGCTGCCCGATCGCACAGCCGCCTCGTCCTCTTTACAAGCCTAACGGGCCTCGTCCTCACAGCCCTGTGGTGGATTATACGCGTTGCCGGCAACGAGGAGTTCATCTTTTTAGGCGAACACATCATGAACATTGCCTTCGCCCAGATGGTCATCAAATATCCCCAGGCCCCCCCGCCCAACCCATTTTTGGCCGGGTTCAACGTGGATTTTTACTACTACTTCTTCTCGATTTTCACGGCCCTGGTTGCCGTCCTTTCCCGTGTTCCCTTACCCATCTCCTACTTCTACTTAGGGATTGCCTGGCCCGCCATTGTGGGCATGGGCGTGTTTGCAGTGTTGTACACGTTGGCGCGCAGGGTTCTCACCCCGTGGATTGGTGTGTTCACCTACCTCTTCGTCAGCAACTGGGGCATTTTCCTCCAGTTCCCCGCGGAAGCGGGCTGGCTGCCCAAACGCCTGCTTTCTCCCTACGCGCTGATCTCTACCCTCAAAACGACGGGATCTATTCACTTCCCACCGATGTCGCCGCTGTGGTGGGTCTTTCCCACGCGCATCATGCCTGACGAAAATCCCCTACCCTACGCGATCACCGAGTTTCCTTTCTTCTCATACGCTATTGGGGACCTACACCCACACATTATCGTTGCCCCGTGGACACTTCTCGGTCTCTATTTGGCAACACGCAGCCCTTTGAAGGGGTGGCGCCAACTGCTGGGACTGGCCTTCTTCCTCGGCATTGTGCCCCCCATTCACTCCTGGTCTGTTATTCCTATGCTGATGCTGCTCGGCTGGCGGGTGATCAGTTCCGACCAGGTGTGGCGCACCGCCGCGCGCGTGGGCACGGTTCTTATCCTTGCCTTCCTATTCTTTCTCCCTTATCACTTGAACTTGCAGAGTCCCATCCTGGGATACCGAATCCGCATTTTTCCCACCCCCCTGACCAGTTGGATGCTCCATTGGGGCCCCCTCCTGCTCCCCATTCTCGTGGGACTTATGGCGTTGCTCTCTCCTCGCTGGCGCGTCCGCTTTCTGGCCGCGCTCGCCCTGGCCCTGGTCATCGGCTACCTGGGGAATTTCATCGTCCTCGCCGCGCTAATAGTCATCCTGGCCGCCATCGTCCTGCTCCTGCTGCGCGGCCCCGCGCCCGAGCCTCTGCTCTGGCTGGCCGTGTGGGGCGCGGTGAATGTGCTTACCGAAGTTTTCTACTTGGAGGATTTCTTCGGCGGCCGCTACAACACGGTGTTCAAGGTATATTTTGATGGATGGATGTTGGCTACGCTGGCCGCTGTGCTCCTGTTGGAGCGTGTGTCGCGCCGCGGCCGCGCGGTGGCCCTCGCGTGGATAGGGACAGGGCTCGTCTACACGGTGGCCGTCGTCGCCATGATCTGGCCCAACCTGCCCACGGCCACGCGCGGGGTGGATCCCCGCTGGCTGCCCGATAACCTGTATCCCGAACACCGCCTTCCTGTGGTGAAACAACTGGAGAAGTCTGGTCGAGTCACCACCGTCCTCGAGGCTAAAACCGCGTATCCGGTGGCATCCGTGATGGCCGGCCTCATCGAAGTGGCCCAGCGGGATGTGGTGCTGCTCCAGTGGTACGCGAAGCGCATGGACAAGGTGGGGAAAAACCTACAAGCCCGGGATCGGTTCTTCCTCACGCAGGAAGATAAGGAACGAACAGAAATCCTGCGCAAGTTCAAAGTCAATGCAATCATTGTGGGCAACGAGGAACGATGGCTCTACGGATACGACTTGGACTTCCGCCTGGCGCGCGTGGCTTCGCCTGGCCTCTCATCCGGCTCGGTCATTGCCTATCATCCACAAACTCCGCGCTTGTGTTTCTCTTTGAATGCCTCCCAAAGCTTCGAAGGGGATGCGGGAGCCCTCGACCTGATTGGACTTCGGGTGACGCGCGGGGTGGACTTCGAGGATCGGCCGGTGGTAGGGGTATTCGAAGTTTGGGAACCACGTGAAGGAGATTTAGCCCAAATGTCGGTGTTCGTACACGTGTTGAACGCGCGGGGCCAGGTTGCAGCCCAGGTCGATCACTCCCTGGGATTATGGGATACCCGCTGGCAGGACCCGAAGAGTGGGCGCGTGTACGCGGTACACTGGGCGCAAATACCTGTCAATACACCGATATCGGCCTTACGGTTCGGAGTTTGGATTCCCAACGCGGGCAAGAAATTCCGGCCCACCAACAGCCCTTGGGCCACAGACGAAGCCATACTCCTACCTCTCGACGGGTGTTGAGCACACGAAATCTCGCGCACGTCCCCATCTCGTATGGTATAATTGACATGCCCTTGGGATGCTCTATAATGTACAATTCAGTGCGCACTGGGAGAAGCCGCATTCTGCCAGGCGTCACGAGGATATAGCCATGCAATTCAATGTGTCTGGGCTCCTCAAGGGGCCCATAGGGGACATTCGAGAATACGATATTGAAGAGCGTGTAGCCAGTCTACAACACTTGACCGAGGACACAAACTTGGTCGCGCCCATTTCAGGTCACGTGCAATTGATGCGTACACGCTCGGGCATTCTGGTCACGGCCACGCTGCACACACGCGTGGAGACGGTCTGCAGCCGCTGCCTGGAACCTGCCTTCCACGACCTGGATATCACCGTGGAAGAGGAATTCTTTCCGACCGTCGAAGTTTACACCGGCGCGGCCATCCACTGGCAGGAGTACACGGACGACGAAGCGGTGCTCATCTCCGCGCAGCACATCCTGGATATGACCGAAGTCGTGCGCCAGGATCTGATCGTATCCCTGCCGATGCAGCCTTTGTGCTCACCCACGTGCCAGGGGCTTTGTCCCCGTTGTGGGGCCAATCTCAACGAAGGCCCCCACTTCTGCGAGGTTGAGGAGATCGACCCGCGCTGGGCGGCTCTGGCTCAGTTCAAACTGGAGGAATAGGGGCGCAGTCTGTCACGCCCTTTTCATCTACATATCTCGAAAGAGGAGGACAATACGCCATGACTCCATTGCCGAAGAGAAAGGTTTCTCGCGGCCGACGCAATCGACGGCGAGCGCACCACGCGCTGCCCCCCATCCACCTTGTGGAATGTCCCCACTGTCACAGAAAGCGACGGCCTCACACGGTGTGCCCTCACTGTGGGTACTACAAGGGCGAAGAGGTCATTACAATAGAGGAAGAGGAATAGACCACGCACCACAGTTGAGGGAGACACGCATATGGCCGGTATAGCCTGGCAGTTTCCCGGCCAGGGCTCTCAGTTCGTAGGGATGGGGCAGGACCTGGCCGAGGCATTCCCCGAGGCGGCAGCGGTCTTTCAACGGGCGGACGAGATCCTCGGCGCGCCGCTTTCGCGCGTGTGCTTTGAAGGGCCGGAGGACGTGTTGACCGACACGGTGAACGCGCAGCCGGCCATTTTCGTGCACAGCGCGGCCATCCTGACAGTGCTGCGCGAGCGCGGCGGAAGTGACGAGCCCCTGTTCGTGGCCGGGCATTCCCTGGGCGAGTACAGCGCGCTCTACGCGGCCGGCGCATTCACCTTTGAGGATGCCCTGCGCCTGGTACGCGAGCGCGGTCGCCTCATGAAATTGGCGGGCGAGCGTCACCCTGGGGGCATGGCCGCGCTGCTGGGATTAGACCTGGACACTGTGGCGGACATCTGTGAGCGGGCCAGCCGGGAGAGTGGGGAACCGGTCCAGGTGGCAAACGATAACTGTCCCGGCCAGGTCGTCGTCTCGGGCGCTATCCCCGCGCTGGAGAAGGCCATGGCCCTGGCCCAGGAAGCAGGGGCGCGCAAGGTCGTCCGCCTGGCCGTGAGCATCGCTGCCCACTCCCCGCTAATGGCCGTCGTGCAGGACGAGTTCGCGCGGGCCGTAGAGGCCACGCCCATGGCCGAGCCGCGCGTCCCTGTGATCATGAACGCCACCGCCCAACCCACCACCGACGTGGCAGAAATCCGCCGGCGGCTTGTCGCCCAACTCACATCCCCCGTCCGTTGGACCGACACCGTGCGTTACATGGCCGAACGCGGCGTGGACACTTTGGTGGAAATCGGGCCCAAGGACGTGCTGACCAAACTCGCCAAGCGCATCGACCGCAAACTC
>JALWHQ010000227.1:0-652 GCA_026983525.1 Anaerolineae bacterium
CGCGCCGTAGCGCAGCACCTTACCGTAGCCCTCGTTCAAGTTGGAGTAGGAGAAATTGCCGTGGGTCTTGTTCTCGATGATGTACACCTTCATCGAGGGGGAGGTGAGGCCCGCCATCGGGCCGACGGCCTGGTGCTCGTGGCAGGGCTCCAGGTCGATCTCGCCCCGCTCCATCATGGCGATGGCTTCCTTCTCGTCCTTGGCCCAGCCCTCGAAGAGGATGGCCCCGATAATCGCCCCGCGCATGGGCCCGCCTGCCCGCTCCCACGTGATGGGCGGCCCCGCGTGGAGCAGCAGATTGTCCCGCATGCCGGGGATCACCTCGCGCGCCGTGCCCATCCCCACGAGCACCGGCCGCGCTTCCATCATGCGTTCTACAGCCTCGGCATTTGCACGGTCAATGTCAACGGTCATGGGTTTACTCCTCGATTTGAAATGTTGGGTATCAGGGTATTAGGTATCGGGTATCAGGTATTGGGTATCAGGTATCCCGGGTTCCTCTAGCTACTTACCTGTACTTTAGTACCCGATACCCGATATCTGATACCTGATACCTGACACCTACCTTCCCTTCATCCTCGCCAACAACGCCATCAACTTCTCATTCCCGCCTGCGGGGGGGCGCCAGTCCACGTGCACGACCTGCGCGCCC
>JALWHQ010000227.1:662-1065 GCA_026983525.1 Anaerolineae bacterium
TGCCCATCCCCACGAGCACCGGCCGCGCTTCCATCATGCGTTCTACAGCCTCGGCATTTGCACGGTCAATGTCAACGGTCATGATGGCTTATCTCCTTTGGTAAAGATAATGCGTAATGCGTAATGCGTAATCCGTAATGTGCATTTACGCATTACGGATTACGCATTACGTTCTCCCCTTCATCCTCGCCAACAACGCCATCAACTTCTCATTCCCGCCTGCGGGGGGGCGCCAGTCCACGTGCACGACCTGCGCGCCCTGCGCGTCCAGACTCTCGGCGAAGGATTCCAGGCCCACGTTGATGGCGGCCAGGGGCTGCTGGAAGGGCTCCAGGGGCACGGGCACAAAGCCCACGTCGGGATCGAGCGCGCGGGCGATGCGGCCCGCGTAGCGCACCGCGGC
>JALWHQ010000228.1:0-2696 GCA_026983525.1 Anaerolineae bacterium
GCGATCGGGTGGGCACACGGGAAGGGCCTGCACTTCGTGCGCCGACGGGTTGGATGTGTGGCAAAGGATGAAGACGCCCTTGTCCTCGTAGGCGAGGAAAGGGGCGATGCTGTCCTGGCCCAGGTACGGGCTGAGGGTGACCGCGTCCACGCCGAGCACGTCGAACACGGCCCGGGCGTAGGCCTCTGCCGTGCTCCCGATGTCCCCCCGTTTGGCGTCGAGAATGACGGGAATGGAAGGGGGAACGGCCTCGATGGTGGCTTTGAGGATATCCCCCCCCTCGCGACCCAGGGCTTCGTAGAACGCGATGTTGGGCTTGTAGGCCGCGGCCAGGTGGGATGTGGCGTCGATAATGGCCCGGTTCCAGGCGAGGATGGGGTTGGGATGGGAGCGCACGTCCGGGGGCACTCGGTCCGGCCGTGGATCCAACCCGACACACAGGGGGATGCCCGTTTCGCGAATGCGCTCCTCGAGGCGGGTAAAGAACATGGCGTCCTCCTTGGGGAATGGCATATTTCAAAGTGAAAAGTGAAAATGGGCAAGGCGTCAGCGGCTTTCCCCTTCAAGGTGTGGGTATATGTCGGCTGCTTTATAGAGGGTGATGCCGAAGGCGTCCAAAATTTCCTGGGCCTTGGCGATTTCGTCGTCGGGGATGCGCTCGCGCCAGCGGGAGAGGAGCGCGCGAGGGCCGGAACGGGCCAGCGCGTCTTTGGTGTCCGCGGCCGCAGTGCGGGAGGGGGCGGCGAGCGCGCGCAGGAGACGCTCGGGCTTCGGCAGGGCGAGGCGCTCGGCCAGCCACTGCACCGTTTCCTCGGGGTGGCGAATCAGGTCCTCGTAGGTGAGGAGCGTTGCCCCCACCTGTGACCACACCTGCAACGGGTGGATGTTTTCCAGGCACCATTCCAGGGTGAAGACCTGCCAGGGGGAGCCGTGGGCCAGTATCGCGCGGGCCAGGGCCTCGCGTTCCCCACTCAAATAGCGGGCGCGAAATGCCGCGTCCTGCAGGTACACATCGGCGATGCGAGGCCAACCCAAGCGGATGAGGCTCTCGGCCACGGCCAGGGGATGCCGCACAAAGAAGAGGATATCCGCGTCGAAGTGATGGGCAAACCAGTCCATCAGCGCGTTGGCGTTGAGCAACTTCACGACCAGGCGGTGGACGACAAAACTGTAGTCCGGGCGCAGGGGATGCCACTGGTTGCGCAGCCTCAGCCGTCCCGTGAGCAGATCGCTCATGTAGGCGGCCAGGTGTTGCTCATCCTCTGGGGATAGGGAGATGAACTTGCCCTGGGGCGGAATGGGCAAGCGGCGCAGGTGGGGATGGGGCAGCCACAGGTTCAGGGGTTCGTTGATGTAGTCGATGCCGGGTTGGGTGTAGAGGAGGCGCAACAGCAGGGTCGACCCACTCCGGCGCATGGTGAAGATGAGAATCGGGCGTTCGGTCAGGCGATAGCGAGGGATATGGCCCAACAGGTGCTGGCCGGCGCGACGCAGGACCTCCCGAGGGGTGAGATTTTCGGGGCGAATACTGCCCCACGGGCCGAGGTATACGGGTGCCGATGATGTATCTTCGTTCATGGATTTGTGGCGTGTCCTGTGCACGTTCCACTCGGGTGTAGGTCTCAGGTATCTCGGTGGAGCAAGGCGTCGGCAAACGCGCGCAGGATGTCCTGGGCGGAAGAACGGATGCCCGTGGCGTCCAGCGCGGCTATGGCCCGGCGGTGGTAGGATTCAGCCAGTTGTTGCGCGTAGGCACGCGCATTTGCCTTGTCCAACAGGTTCAGCACCTGGGCCACTTCTGCATCCTCAAAGGGTGGGCCCGCGTACAGGGCGCGCAGGGCTTGCCCCACCTCGGGATGATTGAGGCCGTAGAGGACGGGGAGGGTCTTCTTCTTGCTCAGGATGTCCGACGCGGCCGACTTGCCCGTCTTTGCCTCCTCACCCCAGATGCCCAGGATGTCGTCCACGATCTGGAACGCCAGGCCGAGGTTTTGCCCAAAGGTGAAGTAGTGATCCTGGGTCGCTTCGTCCGCGCCACCGAGCAGCGCGCCCAGGGTGACGCTGGCCGCGAGAAGGGCTGTCGTCTTTCCCCGCACCATGTACAGGTAGTCATCCACGCTCACGTTGAGCCGGTTCTCGAAGAGCATGTCCAGGTGTTGACCCTCCGTGAGGGCCACGCACGCGTCGTCGAAGAGGCGAAAGGCGTGGAGCACTCGCTCGGGGGGGTGGCGCTGGGCGAGGGCGTGGAGCGCGCGTCGGGCCAGGGTGAACATGCCATCCCCCACGTTGATGGCCTGGGGAATGCCCCACAGTTTCCACACGGTGGGACGGTGGCGTCGTGTGGGGCTGTTGTCCTCGATGTCGTCATGAATGAGGGAGAAGTTGTGCAGGAGTTCCACGGCCACGGCCGCGGGCAATGCGTCGGTCGCGGTTCCCCCCACGGCCTCACAGGCCAGGAGGCATAGGAGGGGACGCACCCGCTTGCCCGCGGGCGCGCGGGTGGGGCGCAGGTGCTCGTCCCGCCACCCCAGGTGATAGGCCATGATGTCGTAATGCAGGGCCAGCCGCGGGTCCGGCGGCGTGATGGCTTCCTGCATAGCTTTTTCGAGCACAGGCAGGTAGGCAGCAGCGAATTCCTGGAACGTGTTCATGGGGATGTGCTCCTCGTCCACAGGGCTTCCCAGGTGACGACGCGA
>JALWHQ010000228.1:2706-5402 GCA_026983525.1 Anaerolineae bacterium
CCCGGTCACGAACATGGCAATGCACATCTCCGCGCTAAGGAGGTCGATTTCCTCAATGACGGCTTCGGCGCTTTGGGCGGCGGCGCGCAGGAAGGGCGAGGCCATGCCCACCAGGTCGGCTCCCAAGGCCAGCGCCTTGACGGCATCAATGCCCGTACGAATGCCTCCCGAGGCGAAGACGGGCACCGCGTCCCCGATGGCCTTGCGCACCCATTGCAGGCTCACCGCGGTGGGAATGCCCCAGTCCGCGAACGCGCGGGCCAATCGCCTCCAGTGGGCATCGGGCGCGCGGTGGTACTCCACTTCGCTCCACGAGGTTCCGCCTGCCCCGGCCACGTCGATGGCAGCCACGCCCGCGTCCACCAGCGCGCGGGCCACGTCACCGGAAATGCCCCAGCCCACCTCTTTGACGATGACGGGCACCTCCAACGCCCGGCAGACCGCCTCTATCTTGGACAGAAGTCCCGTCCAGTTCCAGTTGCCGTCGGGCTGTAGGGCCTCTTGCAAAGGGTTGAGGTGAAGGATGAGCGCGTCGGCTTCGACCATCTCCACGGCGCGGCGGCAATGGTCAACGGTGTAGCCGTAGTTGAGTTGCACCGCGCCCAGGTTGGCAAAGAGGAGGATGCTCGGGGCCACCTTTCGTACCTGGAAGGTGTAGGCCTGCGAGGGTTCTTCCAGGGCCACACGCTGGGAGCCCAATCCCATGGCGATGCCTCGCGCCTGCGCGGCCTCGGCCAGGCGCATGTTGATGCGGGCGGCCTCTTCCGTCCCTCCGGTCATGGAAGAGATGAGCAGGGGGGCGCGCAACCTCTTGCCGAAAATGGTCGTGCCCAGGTCAATCTCGTTCAAGTCCAACTCAGGCAGTGCCCGGTGGACAATGTGATAAGCCTCGAAGCCCGAGGTCAACCTGGGGAACTGCACATCTTCCTCCAGGTTGATGCGTATGTGGTCGGCTTTACGAACGACGTGTGAGTTCACCTATCCCCTCTGGGCAAGGCGGTGGGATGGCCGTCCCTATCGCCTCGCGCGTTATCCGCAATCATTGCTCAGGGGCGTAACTCCGCCCCCTGTCCGGTGTTATGATACGTGGAATTTCCCCAAAGGGGAAAACTGGTGGCGCGCGTTTCAGCGTGTCCACGTGGGTTCCAGACCCCGGGGAGGGAGCCCTCTGTTGGCCGACGAGAGGCTACAGGGGGGCGTGCGCACATTGACAACCTGTGCCGCACGGGGTACAATCTGCCGTGCCTTTGCGGAGTGATTACATGCGCGCGGCGTGGGTTGTGCGCGAAGGGAAACTTCTGGGCTCCCGTAGGCGAGTGCACAGCGTCATCAGGACGTTGAACCCTGGTGCAAATGCGGGGACGAGCGTCCCCGGACGTAGAAACTCTCACAAGGAGGAAGACAACCATGGCATCGGATGTATTCGAGCGAGTGAAGAACATTATCGTGGAGCAGTTGGGGGTTGATCCGGACAAGGTGACCCCGGAGGCCAAGTTCCGCGAGGATCTGGAAGCGGATTCATTGGATTTGGTAGAACTCATCATGGCCTTTGAGGAAGAGTTTGGCGGCGAGATTTCGGACGAAGAGGCGCAGAAGATCACCACGGTGGGCGAGGCTGTTGCCTACATCGAGCAGCACATGGTATAGGATGAGCGCACAAGGAGGGGCACCCCCGTGCCCCTCCCGAGTTTTCCGATGTCATCCACGCGCGTGACGCTCGCGGTCTTAGCCGGTGGTGAGAGCCGCCGCATGGGCCGCAACAAGGCCCTCCTTTCCATCAACGGCCGTCCCCTTATTCTCCACATCATCGAACGCCTGCGTCCCCTGGCCGACGAAGTCATCGTGGTGGCCCGCTCCCCTGACCCCTACACGTTTCTGCACGTGCCCATTGCCACCGACCGGTATCCCGGCGCGGGGCCTTTGGCCGGTTTGCACGCGGCGCTGAGCGCGGCCCGCGGGGAGTGGGTCATGCTGGTGGCGTGCGATATGCCCCTCGTTCGGGTAGAGGTGTTTGCCTACTTGCTGTCTCTCACCTCCAATGTGGATGTGGTGATGCCGCGCGTGGGCGGGCGGGAGGAACCCCTGCATGCCCTGTATCGACGGGCGACGTGTTTGCCCCCGGTGGAGGAGGCGCTTGCCGAGGGGCAACGTCGGCTCATCGCCTTCTTGCCCCAGGTGCGTGTGCACTATGTCGACGAGGAGGCGTTGCGCAAGGTCGACCCCGCGCTGTTATCCTTCCGAAATGTGAACACGCCCGAGGAGTGGGAGGAGGTGCGTCGACTCCTGGAGGGTGGGGAATAAGAAAAGGGCGGCCACAGGGCCGCCCCTGTTGGCAGGCGGAGGGGGTGGGATTTGAACCCACGGGGGCACTAAGACCCCACGCGCTCTCCAGGCGCGCGCACTCGGCCAGGCTATGCGACCCCTCCATATGTAGAGAATGTCTCTTTGTGTCGGATTTTTGGTTAAAGTTCCCAGGCCTGGAGAGGGGAGGGGGAAGGAAAAAGAGAAGTTTGTATGTTGTGGCTCGGCTCCGCCGAGCCACAACATACAAATCTTCTTCCTCCCTTCTTTTCCCACTCTCCTCCCTTACTTATGACCGGCAGCCGTTTATCAAATGTCCGGTTTGCAAGGTGCCCGTGGAAAAGTCCTGGCGGAGGGGGTGGGATTTGAACCCACGGGGGCGCTAAGACCCCAGG
>JALWHQ010000229.1 GCA_026983525.1 Anaerolineae bacterium
ACCTGGATGCAGACCTGGCCCGTCGATTGCACAGCATGATTGGTTTGCGCAACATTCTCATTCACGAGTATGTGCGTGTGGATGTCACCCGCCTTATCGATTACTTGGAGCATCTGGACGACTTTCGGCACTTTCTGCGGGCCGTATATCCCCACCTAAAGTCTACGGGCGGATGAATCCGCCCGCTCAACATGGGGCGTCCCTGCGGGACGCAAAACGCACACCCGTAGTCAGCGTCGTCCGCCCCGCAGGGGCGGATCCTGTTGAGTATGTTTTACCAATAGTATCATTCATTCGGCCGTTTGCCCGTGGCCTTTTCCCGCGGGCGCGAGTATAATTTCCCCGATGCACTTCTGGTGGAGGATGCCCTGTACATGAACGAGGATACACCTCGCGCGCCGACATCATCGAGCAAGACCGATGTGCTCGCGACTGCGAAGAGACGCTTAAACCGAATCCACCGCGCGCTCCTGTTCCTCACCCTGGCTGTGGCCCTGTTCCTGCGCGCGTATAACGTAGACTGGGCCGACGGGCAACTTCCCCACCCCGACGAGCGCTCCACCATCGCCTTCTACGCGCCCACCATCCACATGCCCAAGAGTCTGGACGAGTTCCTCGACCCCAAGAAATCGCCCCTCAACCCGCTGTGGGACGTGAACGCGCAGCGGCGCCGCTCCTACACCTACGGCCACTTCCCCCTCTACCTGCTCGTGTTCACGGCCAACGTAGCCGCCAAGACCGCGCCCCTCTTCGAGGCCCTGGGCGCGTCCCCCGAGACCGTCTCCTACATTGCCCGTCTGAACGGCGTGCCGGGCTTCGCCATTGTGGGCCGCTTGCTCATGGCCCTCTCCGACACGTTCACCGTGTTCCTCGTCTACCTCATTGCCCGACGGCTGTATGGCAAGTGGTGGGGGCTGCTGGCCGCGACCCTGACCACCTTCACTGTCACCCACATTCAACTGGCCCACTTCTTTGCCGTGGACCCCATGTCCACCACCTTCACCATGCTTGCCATCTACGGCGCCATGCGCATGGCCGAGGAAGGCCGCCCGCGCGACGCGGTCCTCACGGGCGTCGGCATCGCGCTGGCTGTGGGGAGTAAGTTCAGCGCCTTGCCCATCGTCGCCGCGCCGGTGATTGGGGTGGGGATTAGGTATTGGGTATCAGGGATCAGGTATCGGGTATCAGGTATCAGACATCGTACTACCCAATACCCAATATCGGATACCCGATACCCAATACCCAATACCCAATACCCGATACCCAGCACCCACGGTTTCTCGCTCCTCGCCATCGCTCTCATTACCGCCGCCATCGTCTTCGCCCTCACCTCCCCCTACGTCATCCTCGACTGGCCCAATTTCAAGCAGGCGGTGATTGTGGAGCAGGGCGCGATGGTGCGCGGGGACGCGGACTTCCCCTTCACCCGCCAGTATCGCGGCACCACGCCCTACCTGTATCACATCGAGCAGTCGGTGCGTTGGGGCATGGGCTGGGCCCTGGGCATTGTAGGCTGGCTCGGGTTGGCCTGGGCCTTCTGGCGCGCGCTGCGCCGCCGCCTCCAACCAGGGGAGTGGATGCTGCTTGCCTGGGTCGTCCTCTACTTCGGGCCCACGGGCCTCTTCCTGGCCAAGTTCATGCGGTATACCCTGCCGATTGTGCCAGCGCTCATCATCTTCGGCACAGGCCTTCTAAAGGCAATATCCGATACCCGATACCCGATACCTGACACCTTGCTCGGGTATCGGGTATCAGGTATCAGGCATTGGATCAGCGGTGTGTTGGTGGTCGGCGTACTCGCCCACGCCATCTTCTGGTCCCTCGCCTTTGTCCACGGCGTGTACGGACACACCCACACCTGGACTACCGCGTCCCGCTGGATTTACGCCAACGTGCCCGACGGCGCGGTGCTGGCGACGGAACACTGGGACGACCGTCTCCCCCTGGGATTGCCCGAGCCCAACGCCAACCCCGGCCGCTACCAGTATGTCACCATGCCCATGTACGAGGAGGACACCCCCGAGAAGTACGAGATCATCAAGAACAACCTGCGCCAGGCCGACTACTACGTCTTCGCTACCGCCCGCCTTTATCGCACCATCCCTCGCCTGCCCGAGCGCTACCCCATGACCACCCGCTTCTACCAACTCTTCTTCGCGGAGCAACTGGGCTTCGTGCGCGTCCTTGACGTGACGTCCTACCCCCGCCTGGGGCCCTTCGTCTTCCCCGACGACGAGGCCGACGAGAGTTTCTGGGTGTATGACCACCCGCGCGTGCTCGTGTACAAGAAGGTGCGCGACCTCACCGATGAAGAATGGGACGCGCTCCTGGGCGGCACCTGGGAAGGGGCCAAGCACTGGTACGTGCCCAAGACCCTCCTACAGCGCATGTTCGAGAAACTGCCCTTCGGTGGGAAGCAGCCCGCGCCCGCGGCCCCGCCTGCGCCCGAGGAACGGAAAGGCCCCTCCCTGCTCATGGACATGACCTTCGATGAGATGCCCGTGGTGCGCTTCTGGCGCTGGAACCGTTGGGCCAGCGAGCACACCGTGCCCGCGGTCGTCCTCTGGTGGCTGGCGTTGCTCGTCGTCGGACTGGCCGCCTGGCCCCTCACCTACCTTGTTTTCGCTCACCTCCACGACCGCGGCTACGCGTTCAGCAAGGGGTTGGGCCTGCTCGTCATCGCCTACCTGGCCTGGATCGTCCCCTCCCTGCGCCTGTGGATCAACGACCTGCCCCTGGTCCTCACCGTGCTCCTTTTCGTCCTTTTGGTGAACGTGTGGATCGCGCGGCGCTTTCGGGAGCCCTTTGTCGGCTTTGTGCGCGCCCGCTGGCGGCTCCTCCTCTTCTACGAAGCCCTGTTTGCCGTCGCCTACCTCTTCTTCGTCTTCATCCGCCTCCTTAACCCCGACCTTTGGCAGCCGTGGAACGGCGGCGAGAAGTTCATGGAGATCGCCTACCTGAACGCGACCGTCCGCTCCCCCTACTTCCCCCCCTACGACCCCTACTTCGCGGGGGGCACCATCAACTACTACTACTGGGGCTACCAGATCGTCAACGTCCTCATCAAGTTGACGGGCATCACCCCCACGGTGGCCTTCAACCTGGCCGTGCCCACCTTTTTCGCCCTAACCGTGGTGGCCGCGTGTGGGTTGGTGATGAACATGGTAGGGGCGACGCATGCGTCGCCCCTACGGTTCGGCCTGATTGGCGCAGCGTTCGTGGCCCTGTTCGGCAACCTGGACGGCGCGTTCCAGATCTTCCGCAACCTGGCGAACGTGAGCGGCTCTGACTTTCGCAGTGTTTTCCCCTGGCTGGAGACCGCGGTGCGCGCGGCCCAGGGGTTCCTCAAGGTGTGGAACGGCCAGGCCGATCTGCCCAAGTACGACTACTGGGCGCCGAGCCGCGTCATCCCCTTCACCATCAACGAGTTCCCGTACTGGTCATTCCTGTTCGCCGACCTGCACCCGCACATGATCAACATTCCCTTCGCCATTCTCTTCCTGGGCCTGGCCCTGAACGTGCTCCTGGCCGCGCGACGTTCCTGGGTCGAGGGGCGGGACGATAGGCCCGCGCCCGTGGAGTTGGGCCGCATGGCCGCCTACGGCGTGGCCCAGTTCGCGGCCCTCCCCTTTGCCCTGGGCGCGCTGGCCGTCATCAACACCTGGGATCTCCCCACCTACCTGGGGATCATCGCCGTGGCCCTCTTCCTGCGCCAGTGGCGGAGCAAGCCGCGGGTGAACTGGCTCCTCTGGCTGGCCCAGGTGGGCGTCATTCTGGCGGGCGCGTACCTCCTGTATCGTCCCTTCTTCGCCCACTACGCGCCCACCGCGGCCTCGGGCGTGGGCTGGGCGCCGCAAAAGACCTCCCTGGGCGTGTGGCTCAACATCTGGGGCCTGTGGTTCTTCCTGGCCCTCACCTTCCTGGCTGTGGAACTGACCCGCCGTGACAGGTGGCCTGTGGCGCGCGTGCTGCGGGGGGTGGTGGTGTACTACGAGCGGTTGCCGCGGTATCTGAGGTTGGTTGCAAGTTACAGGTTACAGGTTACAGGTTCAAAGTTGAATGTAGGACGTGGCGTGGGCCTGGTGGACACAGTCCCCCATCCCATCCACTCAACCTCTAACCTTCAACCTTTAACCTTTAACCTTCAACTCCCCCTCCTCGTGCCCGTCGTCGCGGCCGTACTCTGGCTCCTCGGCTACCGCGTGCCTGCGGTACTCACCGTGCCCATGGTGCTCTTCGCGGTGTTGACCCTGCGCAAGAGCGCGCCCCTGGGGGTGACCTTTGCCACGCTGATGGCGTTCACGGGCTTGCTCATTCTGTTCGGGGTGGAGTTCGTGTACCTGAAAGATCACTTGCAGGGTGGGGATTTCAAGCGCATGAACACGCTGTTCAAGTTCTACATCCAGGCGTGGATTCTCCTCACCCTGGCGGACGCGGTGGGGCTTTCGGTGATCTGGCAGCGGTTACCTGAGTGGCGGCCGTGGGTGCGCGCGGCCTGGCAGACGACCTTCGCGCTGCTGGTGGCTTTCTCGCTGACGTTCCTGGTCGTGGGGACGCCCGCGCGCGTGGACGACCGTTTCCCCAAGGGGTTGAGCGAGCGCCCGCCCTTCGGCACCCTGGACGGCATGGCCTACATGAAGTACGGCGTCTACACCTGGCCTAACCCCCAGAATCGCATCGAGTTGAAGTGGGACTACGAGGCCATCCGCTGGCTGCTGGACAACGTAGAAAAGGTTGAGCCCATCGCGGAGGCGCGGCTGGACTATTATCGGGAGGGGGGCACGCGCGTGGCCTCCTTCACAGGCCTGCCCACCTTCATGGGCCTGCACCAGATGGGCGAGCAGCGTTATGGCTGGCAGACGGGCCCGCGCCAGCAACTGGCCCTGGAGTTCTGGCAGACGCCCGACATCAGCCGCACGATGGACATCATCCGTCAGGTGGGCATTCGTTACATCTACGTGGGGCAGTTGGAGCGCCAGCAGTACCCACCCGACGCCATTGCCAAGTTCGACCGCATGGTGGAGATGGGGCTGCTCGAGGTGGTGTACGAGAATCCTGGGGTGACGATTTATCGTGTGAAGTAGGGGGGGGACGATGGACGATAGAGGATGGGGCGACCATCGTCCATCGTCCGTGGTCTATCGTCGAGGAGGCGACGATGACGAGGAGGAGGACGAAGATAACCTGTGACGCGTCGGCTGATGGAGCGGAAAATGGGCGAGGTGAAGGCACAGCACGGCATGTGCGGGAATACGTTGTTAGAACACGCCGCGCCATCCCCCTGCTGTTTGCCGTCATACTGCTGGCCTCCCTGCTCACCGCTTGCGCCAATCTCCCCATCACCATAACCGTCGCTTCCCCCACCCCTACGCCCACTTATCCTCCTTCAACCC
>JALWHQ010000230.1 GCA_026983525.1 Anaerolineae bacterium
CAGGTAAATAGTAGGTACAAGCCATGTCACGATGTAACGGTCATCTCCGTCCTTATTCTTGCCAAAGTAGACCAAGGTAAATCTCCCGGCTTTTGTGTGATGCCGGATGACATCGCGTCCAACTCTTAACGCCTGTCGCATTTTAGGAGGGAGTTTATCGAACGGAACCGGACGTCCACTGGTTCCCCTGCGCCGGATAAACTCCGTGGTAAGACCGCTGGAATGGAACGCCTCGATAAGCGCGTGCAAACGACGTTTCTTGAAGTAAGCGAGCAGAAGTTCCGCGGCGGGAAGACTGAAGAGTAGGGTATCCTCCCCTCTGGGTGAGCGATAGTAGCCGTGGATTATCCCTCGACGGTCCTCCAGGCCCACCTCGACGATGATTTTAGCTCCTTTGGGGAGTGATTTGACGATTTCTTGGATTTCGTAGACCTCGCCTTCTTCTTCGTATACATCACCCACTTTGCGTCCGTGTTCTGTTTCAGAGACGAAGACGGCTGCTTCACCCCCGCGAAGTCCGAAGACGAGATCGAATCCCCAAGCCTTCAGGCTCTTGAGTTTCACTTCGATTTGACGAGGAATGACCTCCCATTGCTCACGAACGTACGTGTGTAACGCGATTTCATGTTTTCGCAAGAGTTCACTCGGTGCGATCGAACGAGCCATTGTATTACCTCCTTTTGTTCATCCGTACAAAGACTGAACCGATCCTCTTTTCCTACTTTCTTTTCTTGCTCACGGCTGGCAGCCGTTTATCAAAAATCCAATTCCATAACTCGTCGCCAGAAACTGGACGAGAATTTGGGATCGATGTACTGGGTGAATTCCTTCCACCGTGGGTAGGATAGGCGAAATTCCTCCGGGGTCATGTGTGTATCCTTGGCCGGATAGAAGGCTCCACCCGCTTCGCGCACCAGCGCGTGCAGGTCGTCGAATAGGTGCATGGTCTTCACCCCCTCATAGGGAAAGTCCAAGGTGAGGGTGACCCCCGGCCGCGGGAAGGACATGATCGCGGGCGAGGGCACGTCGCCGAATTCTTTGAGCACAGCCAGGAACGACGCGCGACGACTGCGCGCGATCCGTTCGATGATGGCCCGAATCACCTCGTGATGGTCGCCAAAGGGGATGACGCATTGGAACTGCAGCATGCCCCGCCGCCCGTAGATGCGATTCCAGTTGCGAATGGCATCGAGCGGGTAGAAGAATGGTTCATAGTGGATGAGACGCCGTTCTCGTTTGTTCCTCATGCGATGGTAGTAGAGTGTGTTGAACACGCGCATGGAGATAGGGTTGAGCACGAAGTCCGGGAAGTCGATGGGCACCCCGAGTTTGCGCTTGCTGTTGGGATAGAGGGCGTTGGGGACGTGGGCGTGATTGCCGCGCATGAAGATACCGCGCCCCAGGTGCTCCCCCGTGGCCAGGCAGTCCACCCAGGCCACCGTGTACTCGAAATCCACATCCGACTGGGCGGAGATTTCGAAGAACTCGTCCAGGTTCTCGAAGCGGATAAGTTCTTCGTCGATAAGGGCCGAGGGGATGGGCTTCAGCCGAAATTCGGCCCAGGTGATGAGGCCGGTCAAGCCCAGACCGCCGATAGTGGCCCGGAACAGGTCGGCGTTCTCCTCGGGCGAGCATATCAGCCGCGTGCCGTCCGAGCGCACCAACTCGAAGCGGGTGACGTAGCGGCCAAAGGTTCCCCCGTGATGGTGGTTCTTGCCGTGCACGTCGTTGGCAATGGCCCCGCCCACCGTGATGTACTTGGTTCCCGGTGTGACGGGCAGGAACCACCCGCGTGGCACCACCACCTCCAACACGTGGTCCAGTGTCACCCCGGCCTCGCAGCGTAAAATGCCCCTTTGCTCGTCAAAGGCCATGAAGCGGGAGAGGCCCAACGTGTCGAGGAGGATGCCGCCCTCGTTTAGGCAGGCATCGCCGTAACTGCGCCCCATACCGTGGGGTAATACGGGCGCGTCCAAGTCACCCAGGCGCGGGATATCATTGCGCCAGCGAAGGGGAATGACCCCCTTGTGTTGGACTTTCGGATATCGTCCCCAGGATTCGTACGTGCGCATGGGCAGTCCAAGTCGTCGAGCGGAACTGTTTTCCGGATTGCCCCCAAATTTTATCCCAGTTGCTTGATCACTTCCCAATACGCGCGCACCCGTTGCGCGCGCAGGGCGCGCTTGTGGCCCAGGAGCCACTTGGCCGCCTCGAGGCCCAATTCCCCCGCGTATTGGGCGCGCAGCCCCCACCGAAGGATGCTCGCCGACACAGGGCCGTGATGCTTGCGAAAGTAGCGCACCTTGCTGCGGTTGAAATGCACGTGACGGGCCACAACTACCTGCTCGCTGGATTTGCCCTCGTGGTGGATCACCTTTGCGTCTGGGACATAGACGACTTTCCAGCCCGCGCGTTTGGCCCGCTTGCACAGGTCGAGTTCTTCCGAGTACATGAAAAACCCCTCATCGAAGGCCCCCACCTGCTCGATGACTTCCCCGCGCACCATCAGACAGGCGCCGTTCAACCAATCGGCCTCGTGCTCCTGCTCGGGCGAAACGTCCTCACAGTGATAGCGCCGGCTCCAGGGGTTGTGGGGCCAGTGCCAGGCGATGGGCGTGCTTTCCATCAGGGCCGTCATGAGCGTGGGTAAGCGATAGCGGGAGGGTTGCAGGGTGCCGTCCGGATAGCGCAGTTGAGGGCCGACAATGCCGACCCGAGGGTGGGAATCCAGGTAGCGGGCCAGGTTCAAGAGGGCGTTGGGCTGGGGCTCCGTGTCCGGGTTGAGGAAGCAAAGATAACGCCCCCGGGCGAGTTCGATGCCCTGGTTGTTGGCGCGCGTGAATCCCACATTCTCCGCATTCTGAATCCACCGGACGTGGGGAAACTGGTCGGCAAGGGTTTGACTGCCATCCGTGGACGCGTTGTCCACAACGATGATTTCGTAAGTGAGGGCACCTGCAGCCTGGGGAATACACGCCAAGCAACGTCGGAGCAGGTCGCGCACGTTCCAATTGACGATGATGATGGAGAGATCCAAGTGAATGGCTCTTGTCCGCACCCTTAATACGTCCGCTCAACCACGTAGGCGGCAATATCCCGCAAAGCCTCACGGTAGGGCGTGTCCGGCACGATCTCCAGGGCCTTTTGCGCCTTCTGGGCGAACTCCCAGGCCTCCTCCCGGGCCGCGTCTATCGCGCCCGACACCTGGATGGCTTCCAGCGCTCGCGTGAGGGCGGCCTGCTTTTCCTCACCCTGGGCGTTGAACACCTGGACAATGAGGTTACGATCGCCCCCGCGCTGCAGATAGTAGAAGACCGGCAACGTTATCGTGCCCTGGCGCAGGTCACTGCCTATGGGTTTACCCAGCGTATCCTCCGTGCCCACAAAGTCCAGAATGTCGTCCACAATCTGAAAAGCCATGCCCAAATAGTGGCCAAACTCCCGGAACGCGGCGATATGGGCTTCGGGAGCCTGGGCCAGAAGCGCGCCCAGCGCCGCAGCAGCCGCGAAAAGCGATGCGGTCTTGGCGTAGATGCGCTTGTAATACTCGTCCAACGGCTGATCCAAGTCGTAGTACTTGAACATTTGACGCAGTTCGCCACTGCAAATGACAGCCAGCGTTTCCGCAAACAATTGCACGACGGGAACGCTGTGGGTTTCTGCAGCAAAGATGGCCGCGCGCGCGAAGATATAATCGCCGGCCAGAACGGTTGCCCCCGCGCTCCAGCGCGCGTTGAGCGTGGGGTTGCCGCGGCGCAGCAAGGAGCCATCAATGACATCATCATGGACAAGGGTGGCCGTGTGGAGCATTTCTACGGCAGCAGCCAGGGACGTGAGTGCTTCGGTGTCGACAGGATAATGACGGGCAGCGGCGATGGTCAGGGCCGGGCGGATACGTTTCCCCCCACTGCTGAGCAAGTAAATAATAGCGTCCGCCAGGGGGCCTTCAGCCTCCTGCCCGGCACGGCGCATCTTCTCCTCGACCTTAGCCAAATCCTCTTGAATGAGATTGAACAGTGCAAGCACGGTCAAGAACGCTTTCCCTCTTGGTAGGAATAGTGACTTCTGGCAGAGTTTACCACACCTACCGGGAAAGTGATAAGAACGACCGGAATGCGGGAACGGCGGAGACAATTTGCCGATGACGGGCGCTCATTCGAGCCCAAACACGGCGCGCGCTGTGGCCGTCGTTTGGGCCGCAACCTCTTCACGTTCGATGTTCATGAGGGTGGCAATGGCGGCTGCGATAAGTGGAATGCGCGCGGGCTCATTTCGTTTACCACGGTATGGGTGGGGAGACAGGAAGGGCGCATCTGTTTCCAGCAGGATGCGCTCCAGGGGCAGTTGGGGAACAAGGGCGTGCAAATCGCGGGCGTTCTTGAAGGTGACTGGCCCGCCCAAGGAGATACACATGCCCAGGTTGAACACCCGGTAGGCCAGGTCTTTGTCCCCCTGGAAACTGTGCCACACCCCTTTGAAGGGACGCTCGTTGAGGGGCAGCGTGCTGCGTTCCACGTCTCGGGCCCACTCCGCCAGGATGCGGTACGTGTCCTCGCGCGCGTCGCGACTGTGAATGACCACCGGCAACCCCAACTCGGCCGCCAGATCCAGTTGGGCGCGAAACGCGCGCGCCTGCACATCATGGGGGTGCACGTCCCAATAATAGTCCAGGCCGATTTCCCCCACGGCGACGACCTTTTCCTCATGAGCCAGGGCGCGCAGGCGTTCGATACCGTCGCCCAGAACCTCGGTCGCGCTGTTGGGATGTACGCCCACCTGGGCAAACACAGGCGCGTAGCGTCGGGCCATCTCAATGGCCGCCTCGGATGTGGCGAAGTCAATGGCCGGGTTGACGATGGTCACCACGCCCGCGTCCACTGCGCGTTGCACCACCGCATCACGGTCGGCATCGAATTGCTTGAAATTGAGGTGACAATGGGTGTCGATGTAGATGTCGGACATGGTTTGGGTCCCACGGTGTTTGGGTGTATGTAGGTCTTGGGGGAAGTATAAAGGGCAAAGTGAAAAGTGAAAAGGATACACAGGGACTTGGCGACAATAGGTCGTTATTTTCTGCAGTTGTACACTGTGTCGACATCGGTTGCTACTTTGTCTTTCCTCAAAACCTGCATTACAATGTTACAGGCTACACCATTGTACGAAAGAACAAGAGATAGACCGTGGGAGATGGATTATGGTTTATGACCATCGCCTACGGTATGTCGCCATTCCTACTGGCTCTGGAAAGGAGAAGCGACTGATGCGGCGTTTCTTCTTCCCGATCCTGTTACTTCTCCTGGTGGCTTGTGTGCCTCCAAGCCTTTCCCCTACGCCTACACCTGCCATGCGCTTCAAGCCTTCCACCGCCTCTCCAAGCCCTACCTTCACCTC
>JALWHQ010000231.1 GCA_026983525.1 Anaerolineae bacterium
GCGCACCGCCACCAGGTCGCGGTTCAGCCTCCGCAGGAACACGTGGTGCGGGTCGTACACGTAGGCCCGACCGCCCGTCATGCCCGCGGCGAAGTTGTACCCCGTCTCGCCGAGGACGACCACCACGCCGCCCGTCATGTACTCGCACCCGTGGTCGCCCACACCTTCGACCACGGCCACCGCGCCGCTGTTGCGCACCGCGAACCGCTCGCCCGCGCGTCCCGCCGCGAACAACTTGCCGCCCGTCGCGCCGTACAGGGCCGTGTTCCCCAGGATGACGTGCTTGTGGCTGTCGTACTTGGCCGCGTACGAGGGGCGCAGCACAATCTCGCCGCCGTGCATTCCCTTGCCCACGTAATCGTTCGCCTCCCCCACCAGGTAGAGGTGAACCCCGCGGATGTTGAAGGCGCCAAAGGATTGGCCCGCGCTGCCCTGGAACATGACCGTGATCGTGCCCTCGGGGAGGCCAACATTGCCGTAGCGCCGCGCGATTTCCCCTGCCAGCCGCGCACCCACCGTCCGATCCACGTTGGTGATGCGGTAGTGCAGCACGATGGGCCGCTGCGTCTCCACCGCCTGACGCGCGTCCTCCCACAGACGGTCGCCCAAGGGGGAACGCTCGGGCAGGGGATTCGCGGGCTGGGTGTTGCGCCGCACACTCCCCTCGGGCAGAGGCTCCAGCAGCGGGCGCCAATCCATGAAGCCCGCGTCGCGACCGTGGACGACCTGTTCGAGCAAATCGGTGCGGCCGATGATCTCGTCCAGGCTGCGGTAGCCCAGTTGGGCCAGCAGTTCGCGCACTTCCTGCGCCACGAAGAGGAAGTAGGCCATCACCTGCTCGGGCTTGCCAGGGAACTTGGCCCGCAGGTCGGGGCGCTGGGTGGCCACGCCCACGGGGCAAGTGTTCTTGTTGCACACGCGAGCCATGATACAGCCCTCCGCGATCATGGCCGCGGTGCCGAAGGAGAACTCATCCGCGCCCAGAAGCGCGGCGATCACCACGTCCCGCCCTGTGGCGAAACCGCCGTCCACGCGCAGCCGCACCCGTTCCCGCAAGCCGTTGGCGATGAGGGTGCGCTGCGTCTCCACCAGGCCCAACTCCCAGGGCAGGCCCGCGTTCTTGATCGAACTCCAGGGGCTGGCCCCCGTGCCGCCCGAGTGTCCCGAGATGAGGATGACGTCCGCGTGGCCTTTGGCCACGCCCGCGGCAATGGTGCCCACGCCCGTCTGGGCCACCAGTTTCACGGACACCGCCGCGTCGGGATTGACCTGCTTCAGGTCGAAGATGAGTTGGGCCAGGTCTTCGATGCTGTAGATGTCGTGGTGCGGCGGCGGCGAGATGAGGGGCGTGCCAGGGGTGGCGTAACGCTGCCGCGCGATCTCCTTCGTCACCTTGTGCCCAGGCAGGTGCCCCCCCTCGCCAGGCTTGGACCCCTGCGCCATCTTGATCTGCAACTCGCGGGCGGACATGAGGTAGGCGGGCGTCACCCCGAAGCGGCCCGACGCCACCTGTTTGATGCCGCTGTTGCGCTCGGTGCCGTAACGGGATTCGTCCTCGCCGCCCTCGCCCGAGTTGCTCATGGCGATGGAGTGGTGGGGCGCGCCCTTGGGGCGCATCGCGGCCAGGCGGTTCATGGCGATGGACAGGGTTTCGTGGGCCTCGCGGCTCAGCGCGCCGTGGGACATGGCCGCGGTGCTGAAGCGCTGGACAATGCTCTCGATGGGCTCGACCTCGTCGATGGGGATGGGCGCGCGGTCGGAGCGGATGTCCAGCAGGTGATGGGGGGCAATCGGCCCCTGGTCGTGAATCAGGCGGGCGAAGCGCTTGTAGCGCTCGTAGCCTTCCTCGAACCCTTCACCCAGCACATCGGGGACGCGCACGGCCTCCTGGAGTGCCCGCGCGGTTTCGGGGGTGAAGACGTGGGCCTCGCCCCCGCGCCGCGGCTTGTAGAAGCCCACGTTCTGCAAGCGCGGGGCCTTGCTGTCCGCGAACGCGGCTCGATGCCAGGCCAGCACGTCCTCGGCCAGCACGTCCAGGGTGATGCCGCCGAGTTGGTTGGGCGTGCCAGGGAAGAAGCGCTCCACCACCTCCTGGCTGAGTCCGATGGCCTCGAAAATCTGCGCGCCCGAGTAGGCGTCCAGGGTGGCGATGCCCATCTTGGACATGATCTTGAGCAGGCCCTTTTCCAGCGCCTGGACCAGGTTGGCCTCGGCCCGCTCGGGGGTCATGGTCGGGTCGTGCTTGCTTTCCTCCTCCCCCAACTGGCGGGCAGTAGCCAGGGCCAGGTAGGGGTGGACTGCGGAGGCGCCGTAGCCGATAAGCGCGGCCACGTGGTGGGTCTCGCGGGCTTCACCAGTCTCGACGATGATGCTGGCGCGCATGCGCAGGCCCGCGCGGATGAGGTGATGGTGCACGGCCGCGGTCGCCAGCAGGGAGGGGATGGGCGCGCGCTCGGCGTCCACGCCCTTGTCACTCAGGATGAGCACGGTGGCGCCGTCGCGCACGGCCTGCTCCGCGCGGCGGCACAGGTCGTCCAGCGCGCGGGCCATGCCCGCGGGACCGTCGGCCACGGGCCAGAGGGTGGAGAGTCGGGCCAGGCGCACGATCTCTCGCGCGCGGCCCATCCCCTTGCGGTACAGCGCGCTCTGGCGGGGCTCGACCTGGCCCGCGGCCAGGGCTTCCAGCGTGCGCATGTCCTCATCCCGCAGGATGGGGATGTGAATCTCGAGCAGGCGGGCCGCCTCTTCCCGTTCCTCCAGCAGGTTGGCCCGCGCCCCCAGGCGCATGGTCAGGGACATGACCAGGTATTCCCGCAGGGGGTCGATGGGCGGGTTGGTCACTTCGGCAAAGCGCTGTTTGAAGTAGTGGAACAGGGGCCGCGGCAACTTCGAGAGCGCGGCTAGAGGGGTGTCGTCCCCCATCGCGCCGATGGGTTCCTTGCCGTCGCGCACCATCGGCCGCAGCACGTAGGCGAGGTCGTCTTTGGTCCAGCCAAAAGCGAGGGGGAGACGCACATCCAATACCTGATACCCGATACCTGATATGTGGTGGGGGGTAGACATTGGGGGTTGGGTATCGGGTATCGGATATCGGGTATCGGGTATTGGGTATTGGGTATTGGCACGCACATCGGCCAGGCGGATGAGATTCTCCTCCAACCAGCGCTGGTAGGGGCGGCGAGTGGCGAACATGGCGGTGACGTCTTCGTCGAAGAGGACGTCGCCCGTTTCTGTGTCCACGGCGATGATTTCGCCAGGCCCAAGGCGGCCTTTGACGATGATCTGGTGTTCCTCCGCGGGAATGGAGCCCGCTTCCGAGGCGGAGATGACCAGGCCGTTCTTGAGAATGACGAAGCGAGATGGGCGCAAGCCGTTGCGGTCGAGGATGGTGCCCGCGATGCGGCCGTCGGTGAAGGAGACCGCGGCAGGGCCATCCCAGGGTTCCATGAGCATGGCGTGATAGTGGTAGAAGGCCCGTCGCTCGGGCGGGTAGTCGTCCACGTGCTCCCACGCCTCGGGGATGAGCATGAGCATGGCGTGGCGGATGTCGCGGCCCGAACGGACGAGGAGTTCGAGGACGTTGTCGAGCATGGCCGAGTCGCTGCCGTTCGGGTCGATGACAGGGATCAAGTCGCGAATGGCGTCGCCCCACAGGGGGGAGGCGAGGTCGGCCTCGCGGGCGCGCATCCAGGTGATGTTCCCCTGCAAGGTGTTGATCTCGCCGTTGTGACAGAGCAGGCGGAAGGGCTGGGCCCGCTCCCAGGTGGGGAAGGTGTTAGTGCTGTAGCGCTGGTGGAACACGGCGATGGCCGTGGTGTACTCGGGATCTTGCAGGTCCAGGTAGAAGTCGGCGACTGCGGGCGCGCGCAGCAGCCCCTTGTAGACGATGGTCTGGCCCGAGAGGGAGGCGACGTAGAAGCGCAGGCCCGCGTTCTGGGCCTGGGCCTCCATGCGGCGACGGGCCAGGTAGAGCGCGCGCTCGAAGGGGTAGCCTGGCGCGACGGCATCGGGCCGCCGCAGGAAGGCTTGCACGATGGCGGGGCGCGTGGCCAGTGCGCGGCGACCAAGCACGTCCAGGTTCACGGGCACGTCCCGCCAGGCGAGGACGGTTCCTCCCATGTCGCGCCACACACGCTCGACGATGGCCTGGGCCTGCCTGCGCCTGTCGGGCTCCCTGTCGAGGAAGAACACACCCACGGCCAGGTCGCCTGGCGCGGGCGGTCGGACGTGTTGGCGTTCCAGTTCGCGGGCGAAGAAGTCGTAGGGGATCTGGGTGAGCACGCCCGCGCCGTCGCCGCTCTTGCCGTCGTCCGCGACCGCGCCGCGGTGGGCGTGGTTAGCCAGGGCTTTGAGGGCCAGGCGCAGCACGTCGTGACTTCGGTGGCCGTGGCGGTGGGCCACGAAGCCGATGCCGCAGGCGTCTCGTTCGCGCATGTAGGCAGGCAAGGAACCGTTCGCGTGCATGTGGGCCTCCTGGATGTTGGAGATTAGAGATTGGAGATTGGGCGCGGCGATGCACGGACGGGTTCGACTCCGAACGGGGCCCAACGTTGGGGGGCTACTATGATGCACGCGAACGGGCGTGGGTGTCAAATTCGGGCGTGGCTTTGAAGCGGCAGCGGCTCATGGGAAATACCGATATAGGTCTCTCCGATGCAGAAAACGTACGAATATTACCGTATCGCCCACGATTTCTAAACCTATCCGATATTCGCCAACACGGATACGGTAATAATCGGCGTGGCCACGTAACTTGGTGAGGTTGGGAATGTGGCGGAGGTCAGGAGCTGCCTTGACGTCTTCTATGATCTTCCAAACTTTCTGACGCAGCCGTCTGTCCTTCACGCGCTTTAGGTCACGAAGGAACGATGACTCGAAAAGGACGTTCATGAGGCTCACGAGGTCAAATATGATTTAATCTCTTCTTCGGTTACAAATTCCCCCTTCCGCCCTTCGCGAATGGCATTAATCATCGCCGCGTCTTCAATGGCTTCGATGACGAGTTGGCGAAATTCGGAAGGGCGCTGTTCCAACAACTCTACGAGCACCTCACGCAGCCACTCTTTAGCCTGCGCTTCGTCTAACATCACCGTAGTCATCGTTGTTTCTCCCAGATCTTTCCTTCCACGTGCTGTGCTGTTCTATGGTAGCGCAATCTGTCCGTGCAGGCAAGGTAGGCGGTGCTCCTTACGGTACGGCCTGAAGGTGAACAATGCTGTTGGTAAACGTGTGGTGAAAGGGAACGTGTTGGGTTCAGGCCCTCACCCCTCACCCCTCAAGCATTGTCGAGAACAACGAAAGCGGCCTGTCCCCCCTCCCCCCTCTCCCAAGTTGGGGAGAGGGGAGAGGGGGCCAGGGGGAGAGGGGGGAGGGC
>JALWHQ010000232.1 GCA_026983525.1 Anaerolineae bacterium
TGGGGTGTGGCGTTGGCGACTGTGCGCGAAGTAGTGAGAAAACAGGGGGGACGCGAAAGGAGTCTACGGGCATGAGAACGTTGCGGGTGAAAGGGCAAGAAGGACATTTTGTCGTTGAGGTCGAGGATGTGGATGCCCTGCAACGGGACACATACGTCATCGAGTACCAGGGCCGGCCGATCGCGCTTGTGACACCCTTAGCCCAAACCACCGTACAAGATGGTGGTCGCTCATCGCTGGAAAGAAGGCTATATGACCAGCAGCGCGAAATCCAGGCCTTCCAGCGTATGCGCACTGTACTCGAGGAACGATATGCAGGTCGGGTTGTCGCCATATACCAGGGAAGAGTGGTTGCTGTCGGAGACGATCGCCAATCTGTCCTCCGGGAAGTGTGGGAACGTTTCGGCCCTGTCACATGCTACATTGAACGTGTTGGGGAGGCAGGGTTGCGAAAAGTGCGGATTCCGGCTGCGTGGAGAAGGGAGCATTGAAGATAACGTACTCACGGGCATTTACACCGCCCGCTCCTGTTCTCAGAGTCACCGTCTCTTTTAACGGCAAGGGCGACTCTAGCCAGGAAGTGATAGCCCTTGTCGATACAGGGGGCCGATATCACGGCCATACCCACATTCGTAGCAGAGACTTTGCCTTTGCCAGCGGTGGGTCAAATTCGGATTGAAGGCATAACAGGAGAGCGTGTGGTTCCAACGTTTGGCGCGGTTCTCCACCTGGGAAATGAATATACGACGGAACCCACCGAGGTCATTCTGACAGATTTGGATTTTGTTGTCCTGGGCCGCAACGTCCTCAACAAGTTCTACCTGACGTTAGACGGACCGGAGCAAGAGGGAACACTGCGTTCTGTTCGGGATACAAGTGGCTGATGAATCCATTATCCACAACTATTGTTCATCTTACACTGACCGATACCTGGCCCGCCATCCTGGAAAAACTGGAGCAGGCCCCAGGACGGCGGGTTGTTTTTGTGGTGCCGCGGCGTAATGTCGTACTTCGTTCCGCGGCGCGACTGCGCGCGCTGCGCAAGGCCGCGGTGGACGCGGGCAAGCGTGTCGCGCTCGTCACCCACGACGCAGAAGTGGTCAACGCCGCCCGGCTGGCCGGCGTCCCCACCTTCGGCAGTACATGGCGCGCGCGCTGGCTCCCCTGGTGGCACGGAGGCACCCAGCGCCTGCCCAGGCGCCCCACGGAACCCGCGCTGGCCTACCAGGCTGCCCACCCTGTTGCTCCTCTACCCAAATGGGGCTTCGCCCGCCACCGTCGCCTTCCTTCAGCGGGAAGTGCGCTTGCGTTCACAAGTGCCTGGGTGTTCTGGTTCCAGGCTTTTCTCGTCACGGTTATTGTAGGCGGCTTCATAGCCCTTGCCGGAGGACTTATTCTCCTCATAGCTCCTTGGGCTTCCATTACCCTCAAACCGGCACCGGAGACTATACAAGTAACCTTGAACCTCTCCGCACATCCGGGCGTTGAAAAAGCCGATGTAGGATTAGGGGTCGTTCCGGCTCGTTACGTGGAAGTGCTGGTAGAAGAGACCGTATACGTGCCCACCACCGGCAGCCGTCTGGAACCCGATGCCAAGGCTACGGGCACAGTCGTCTTCACCAATCTCGTCGACCAGGAAGTGCGCATCCCCAAGGGTACACGCGTGCGCACATCTACAGGAACAGCCGTGGTATTCGTCACTACAGAAGACGCGACGTTGCCGCCCCAACGTGGTGCGCGTGTCGAGGTGCCTATCGAAGCAGAGCGTCCAGGGCCCCAGGGAAATGTACGTGCCTTCACCATCAGCCAGGTGGGAGGAGCCCTTGCCTTACAAGTCTCGGTCACCAACCCTGAGCCTACCAGCGGGGGGGGGCTGAAACGAGTGGCTGTGGTTACGGCTCAAGATAAGGAAGCTGCCCACGCTGAGGCCCTGCGCGTACTGACGGAGAAGGCCACCCAAGAACTTGCGAAGCGACAACGTCCGGGCGAGTTTATCCCGCGGGAGACTGTGCAGACCTTTGTCATGGCCGAAACTTATGATCGCTTTGCCGGAGAGAAGGCTGAGCGTTTGGGGGTACGGATGCGGTTGTTGATGCGAGGTATTGCTGTAGATGGGAATTCCGCACGCGAACTCGTGTTACGTCGATTGCGCAACGAGTTGCCCCCTGCTGGTCGCCTTGTAAGAGACAGCACTGAAGTGTCGATCGGTCCTGTCACCGCGTATGATCCAACGAATCAAACAGTATATTTCGCTGCGCGAGCCAAAGGGACATATCTCTTGGACATCAACGAGAGCGAGGTGCGGAGCGCCGTTGCCGGTAAGCCGATAGAGGAAGCAGCAGTTATTCTGCAAACTCGCTGGCATCTTGCTGCACCTCCTGAGATTTACCTTGGGCCTGATTGGCTCATGCGCCAGACGTGGATTCCTCACCAATGGCGGGAACGAATGCCAGTCCAGCCAGGCCGCATTTTGGTCACCGTAGACTTAGAAGGCGCGTTGCGGGAACCATAAATACCTTTGGGCCTGCTGGCGCTTCTCTTCGTAAGCGGGAGACGTTGGTATAGGGAGAAGAGGTGTTGGGGGCAAAACCATCGGAGCGCGCGGACACTGCCATTCTCCTTTGCGGCGCGTTGGCCCGTGAGATCCTCGACATTGTGCGCCGGCGTGGTTGGCGCGTGGACATCTACGCGCTCCCCGCCATTCTGCACAACCGTCCTGAGCGCATTGCCCCTGCTGTGGAGGAACGTTTGCGTGATCTGACCGCGCGCTATCGCAAGGTCATCGTCGCCTATGGCGATTGTGGTACAGGTGGTGCTTTGGATGCTGTTTTGGCTCGCTATCCCAACGCGCGTCGATTGGAAGGTCCTCACTGTTATGAGATGTACGGTGGGCAGGCGTACAAACGTCAGGCTGAGGAGAAACCCGGTACGTTCTTTCTGACGGATTTTCTGGCGCGAGGGTTTAAAGGGCTCGTATGGAAGGGCCTGGGCTTGGACCGGTATCCAGAACTTAAGGAAGATTACTTTGCCAACTATACCGACGTTATTTGGTTGGCCCAAAATCCTGACGCGCGCACCGAAGCACATGCCAGAGAAGCTGCAGACTTACTGGGGCTTCCCTTGACCGTTGTCCATACCGGTTATGGTGCACTTGAAGAGAGGCTTCGTGTTCTTGTTGAAGAGTGGGAGGTATGAGGCTTTGATGTCGAAAATCCCCTTAAATTTGTGCGTTCTCTGGTGATTTTGAGAGAGAGAAAAGTGAAATAGGAGGTTGGGCGGAGGCGAGCAGATGGCGACCGTCCACATCGTTGGTGTTCCGATGGATTTGGGCCAGGCGCGACGTGGGGTGGATATGGGCCCATACGCGTTGCGTTACGCGGAACTGGGCGCGGTCCTTGAAAGTCTGGGACACCGTGTCGTGGATGGGGGTAATATCCCCGTGCCCGTCCCCGAGGAAGAAGAGGTTCATAACCCTCGCGCGCGTCACCTTCACAGTGTGGCCGCCACCTGTGAAGAAATTTATCGCCGTGCCAAGGCCTGTCGCGAGGAGGAGGGATTCGTCCTCTTTCTCGGTGGCGACCATTCCATTTCTATCGGAACCGTTGCCGCGGTCGCCGAGGGGCGCGAAATCGGCCTCATCTGGGTCGACGCGCACGGCGATTTCAACACCCCCGAGACGACCCCCAGTGGCAACATTCACGGCATGCCGGTGGCCGTCCTTACCGGTCGCGGGCCGGACGCGTTGGTGAACGTGGGATACCCCGGCCCGAAAGTGCAACCCGCACATATTGTCCTCATCGGCACGCGCGACCTCGACGCGAAAGAGCGGGAGGCATTGCGTCACAGCGGTATTACCGTCTTCACCATGCGCGACATTGACGAGTTCGGCATGGCCGCGATCGCGCGGCGTGTTATCACCCAATTCCACGCGCTCGATTACGTGCATCTGAGCCTTGATATGGACGCGCTGGATCCGGAAGTCGCCCCTGGGGTGGGCACGCCCGTCCCCGGTGGCCTAACCTATCGAGAGGCTCACCTCCTTATGGAAATTCTGGCCGAGTGGGGTAGAATAGGCTCACTGGACATCGTCGAGGTCAATCCAATACTCGACCGCCGCAATCAGACGGCCCGTTTGGCTGTTGAACTAACGGCATCACTATTGGGTAAGCGAATTCTCTAATCTCCAATCTCCAATCTCGAGACCGGAAACCGGAAGCTGAGGACTGGAGATTGGGGACTGGAGATTGAGGACTGAGGGGATGGCTTATGAGCTCTATCGATTATCGCCAACAACTCATTGACTCGTTGATTCGACGTCTGCACGATCTGTCGGAAGAAAGCCTAGCCCAACTGAGCACGTACATCTCCTTCCTCAAGTGGCAGGAAGAACAGTGGCGGTCCATCGTTGGGGACGAGGAGCATCCAGACCTTGAGGTCGTGTGGCAATATGATTTTGTCGATCACTTTGACGAGGCCTCGTATGCAGGCACGATCACCGACCAAGGATTGGAAGTCAAGGTGGGGCCGGCACAATGTGGCTTGGTTCAAAAAATGGCTCTGTGGGAACATCCTCCCCTCAAGGGTGAGGCTGTTATCGAGTATCAGCCCACTATTCCTCTTCAAGTGGAAGTTCTCCAACTGCGTTTCGCCGTGGGGGTGCGCGATGGGGCCATTTTGGGGGAGGACAATCCCGTTGGCTTTCGCATCCGTCTCAACGGACGGCGTATTTGGAGTCGGGTGAAGCATACCAACGTGTGGGAATACTTTGTGGTCGATTTACCCACCCTTTCAGGTACGACGCCTACCATCCAATTCATTACTGATGCCCTTGGGAATCACCACTGGAAGTGGGCGGTTTGGGGAGAACCCCAGTTGCTGGGGTTTGTGGAAAAGCCGTAGGAGCAAGCGCGCTTGGTCGAGGTACGGGCGGGGAGCAACGATGGATTTCCCATCCAGTTCGAAGATGAGAAATGCTGTATTGTTGCCGGAAATGATGGTATTTTTGTAAGCCCTAATTATTGGATAATCTATGTTGTGTGCAAGCATTTGTATAAAATACGCTTCTATCCTCGTGCTTATCCCATCGATTGATCCTCTGCTTCTAAAGGGAAATCCTCATAAAGGACTTGACATTCTCCAGGAATGCGATATTATTATTTCCAAAGAAGTCCTATATTAAGCAAAAGGTAGGATTGGTACAGATTCGAGCATTGATACCTCTGTGGCATCCCCTCGCGTTTAAAGGATATTTGGGGACAGAATCGACAACACAGTTTTCCCCACGGCCCATTTGGTCATAGACCCCGAAACTTGATGTCTTTGAACGCATAGGAGGTTACATGATGGGGCAGGGACGTTCCGGAGAACGT
>JALWHQ010000233.1 GCA_026983525.1 Anaerolineae bacterium
CCGATGGGGGCGAGGAAGGGGGGTTTGACAGCTCTTCCTTCGGTTTCGCACCCGCCACGTCGGTCGCCGGAGATGTGAACTCCGTCAGGTTTCTCACGATTTCATCCGTATCGAGCGGCGCAGGCTTCCAGACCGCGTCCAGCGTCACCTCCACGCCGCCCGCCGCACGCGCGACCCCGTTGTACACCAGGGCGGAAAGGGCGGAGACGACGCCGTAGATGAAACCGTACACCAGCGGCATGAGCGCCATCATGCCGCCCGTGGCCCCCAGCGCCAGCGCGCTCCCCGCGTCCTCCTTCCCTGCGCCGCCTGCCACGCCCAGAAGGGCCAGCAGGCCAAAGGGCACCAGCACCAGGGCGGAAAGCACTACCCCTACGACAAAACCCACCTTGAATGCCGAGCCGATGCCGATGCGTTTAAGAGAGTACGTTCCCGTCACGTGTCACCTCCTCTACCACTGCTTTCGCTTTTTCGGCGCAAAACACGTACACGTGCGCCACACGTAAGGTGGCCGCTCGCCCCCTATCTGCTCCGTGTTCACGAAGTAAGGCATTCCGCACTTCATGCAATGCCCCACCACGACCCAGGGGGCCAGCGGATTTTCCCCCGCAGCCACACCGTGCTCCACGCGTATCCGAACGGTAGGTGCGCCCTCCCGTCCGTCAGGGAAAAAAGTCCCCGTTTTCGTATGCATCGTTCCTGTTGTAGGCGTCATCTTTCCTCCTTCACTTTCTTGCCTTCTTCCTCCCAGCGCATCTTCCACAAATGCTTTCTCGTCTCGTCACACCATCCCGCCCTCAGTACGGCGAAAACCACATACGTCCACCAGGAACGTCCGCAGGCCAGGATGGCCCCTGCGACTATGAACAGTATCGTCTCGAAGAAGGTGAGCAGATAGAGGGCGTACCGCAATCCCTTCTCCCTCATCGTCGCACCCTCGTGACGTCGTTCACCTTCTCCCACACGGGGTTGTCCCGTGTCGACCGCTCCGCCACGTACCGCCACAGGGGACGGAAGCGCACGTCCCCGCCCCGCAACTCCGGCTCCACCT
>JALWHQ010000234.1 GCA_026983525.1 Anaerolineae bacterium
GGGTGAGGGCCGACCGGAAGGGGTTCCGCCAGTTCCTGATCTTCTAACGCAAGGAGAATCACCTCTCGGATATTCTGCAACAATTCGTCCAGGGTACGGCCCTGAGCATAGCAGGCACGCAACTGGGGAACTTCCCCCACGTAGTACCCATCTTCGTCCTTCTCGACGACAACGTAGAACTCCCTGGGTGGGAAACGCGAACCCATCATTCCCTCCTTTACGGCACAATCTTCAGGTGGAGTTCCTTCAGTTGCTCCTCCGACACTTCGGAGGGCGCGCCCAGCATGAGGTCTTGTGCGGATGTGGTCTTGGGGAAGGCGATGACTTCCCGAATGCTCGGTTCGTTGGCGAAGATGGCCACCAGGCGGTCCAGGCCCAGGGCGATGCCGCCGTGCGGGGGCGCGCCGTACTCGAACGCCTCCAGCATGTGCCCGAACTTGCGCTGGGCTTCCTCGGGACTGATGCCCAGCAACTCGAACATTTTCTGCTGTTCCTCGCGGCGGTGAATTCGGATGCTGCCGCCGCCCACTTCCCAGCCGTTGAGCACGGAGTCGTGGGCCAGCGCGCGCATTTTGCCCGGGTTCGTGTCGGCCAGCGCCCAATCCTCGGGCACGGGCGAGGTGAAGGGGTGGTGCATGGCCTCCCAGCGGTTCTCGTCCTCGTTCCACTCCAGCAGGGGGAACTCCACGACCCAGGCGAAGGCCAGTTCGTCGGGGTCGCGCAGGCCCAGGCGGTCGCCCATGGCCAGGCGCAATTGGCCCAGGGACGCGGCCAGCACGTCGGGCTGGTCGGCGATGATCAGGAGCAGGTCGCCCGTGTGCGCGGCCGCGCGCTCGCGAATGGCGTTGATTTCCCCGTCCTTGAGGAACTTCGCGGCCGGCGAGCGTACCCCATCCTGGCGAAAGGCCATCCACAACACACCTTTGGCGCCATAAGGGGCCACGATGTCGCCCAGTTGGTCCAATTCCTTGCGCGAGTAGCCCGCGGCGTCGGGCACGACGATGCCCTTCACCTGGCCGCCGTCTTCCACGGTCTGGCGGAAGACGCG
>JALWHQ010000235.1 GCA_026983525.1 Anaerolineae bacterium
CTCGGTGCCTTGGCGGAGGCGGTCGATGGGTGGGTTGTCGGGTCGGACGCCGGGCCGCGCCCGCACGTTCAAGAGGTACGCGGTGACGATGCCCCGACGTGTGGGAGTGGGTGTCGTCGGGGGCGGTGGTGGTGGAGGTGGTGGAGAAGCCCCTCCCTTTCTTCGCAGAGTTACTCCTCGCAGGTCGGAGGGATGTACGACCACGACGGAACTGGCGGGCACCCAGTCATGGCCGGCCGTCTTGTACCAGATGTTGCCGTCTACGACGGTCTCATCACGAATGGAGATGTAGGTTCCGGGCGGGAGGATGCGCGCAATTCGTCCCCCGCCGGGCTGGGCGTAGGTGCGGGTGTAAGCCCACACGGGGCGCGCGTAGCGGAAGGGCATCCACACGGGGAGTTCTCCCCGGTAGTGGGCCATTTCCTCCATGGCCAGGCGGGCCGCCGGTTGAAGTGGTGGGGCCTCGGCCGGCACGCGCGGTTGCTCTTCCTCCTCTTCCAGCGACCCCACCTGCAACTTGCCCTCGGCAACCCGCGCCAGCCAGAAGCCGTCGCCGTCCACCAGATCCGCGGTGACGTCGTAGGTGCCGGGCTTGGCGTAGACGAGCGTCCACGTCCCTTCCTGCTCCTCTTCCTCCACAGCATCGAGCCAGAAGACCTGGTCCGCGCCCCCGTCCACGCGCAGTCGTGTCCCTTGGCTGAGACCCTTTACCCGCAAGGAGAGGCGCGCCTGCAAGGGATCGTCCTCGTCGGGTTGTAGGTCGAAGAGAAGGACTTCTACGGGTGGAACCGCGGGCGTCTCGGGGGCGGAGGGCACCTCTATGGTGAACTCTTGTTCTCCCCAGGTGAGTTTTGCCCGGTATGGGGCTGAGGATGGGTACGTGTGCGTGGCCAGTTCGGTGCGACGGGCCTTGCGCCAGGTGCTGATTGTCGGTCCGCACAGTGTGCCCAGTTCCAGCACCGAGCCGTCACCGAAGTCCAGGGTGGCGGGGGCGCACGCGCCCGACGTGTGCTCGCTGGGGGCGGGAAATTCGGCTTGGAAGGAAACGGTTGTGCCGGACTGTCGTACGGCATACACTTTGAGGAGCGGCAATGTCTGCGTCATTGGAAAACCTCCTCGGGTGCGAACATGCGGTCAGCGACCATGTCACACGCCCTAAGTTTTGTCATCGTGCCCCTATCTAACCGGCGAATCAGGAGTTATCCGCCAGTTCAGGGGGCAGGAAAGTAGTGTTGAGTCAATTTAGGTATAGTGTACAAGAGAGCGCGTGTTTCGTCAATCACTTTAAAGCCGCGCTATAATAAGGCCGCCTCGGATGTGTGCAAGAAGGGATGACAAAACATTATACCGAGGTCAGATGTTTGAAAACTGGATAGCCGAGTATTTGGAGATTTCGCCTCTCAATGTCTAAGTCCAACTACCAATGGGACTCCCGAAAGGTGCCGATGAAGTCAACTCGGATTGCGTTTGTCTCTCGTGTGCGGCTAAACCCATATGTGCGCCTCTTGGCAAGAGGCGTGCATGCTGTGGCTCCCAACATGGAGATTGGACATTCCTACTTCTTGAGTCTGAAGTGGCTCCTGCGACAGGGACGGCGTTACGACCTTCTCCACATTCATTGGATAGAGCACCTGTTCATGGTCCCTCAGCCCTGGCAACGACGCAAGGGCTTTGTCTCGGTCATCCTGGCTCTCTTTCTGGCCCGCATTCTGGGCATCAAAATCGTCTACACCGTCCACAACCTCAATCACCATGAGGGACGTTCGCCCATCCTGAACAACTGGGCCAACCACTTTGTTTTTCGATTGGCCGATGCCGTCCACGTGCACGATCCCAGCGTGGCTGAGGAAATCGGTCGCCTTTACGGTCGCACGCACCATGTGTTTGTCGTACCCCACGGAAGTTACAAGGGCGCCTATCCCGACGAGGTGAACCAGCAACAGGCGCGCGCCGCGCTGCGCGAGCGCAAACGCATCCCCATTCCCGACGATGCCTTTCTCTTCCTGTTCCTTGGGCAAGTGCGTCCGTACAAGGGCATCGACCTCCTCATCGAGGCGTTTACCCGGGTGAAGGACCCGCGCGCGCGGCTGCTCATCGCCGGGAAAGCGGAGATGGTCCCGTACGCCGAACGCATCAAGCGGCTGGTGCAAGACGACCCGCGCATCATCACCCACATGACGTACGTGGCCGACGAGGAATTGCAGTACTTCTTCCGGGCGGCGAACGTGTGCGTGTTCCCCTATCGTCACATTACGACGTCGGGCGCGGCGCTTCTGGCCTTCACCTTTGAGAAACCCATCATCGCGCCGGCCATGGGGCCTTTCGTCGACCTGGCCGCGCAGGGCCGTGGACTTCTTTACCCTCCCGGTGACGTGGATGGATTGCGCCAGGTCTTGGAGCGCGCCCTGGAAGGTGCTCTGGACGATGCCGCGCCCGCAGTGCGCGCGTATGCCGAGGCCCACAACTGGTCCACCCTGGCTCGCGACCACGTGCGCGTGTACGAGCGCCTTCTGCACCGCCCTCTGCTACCGGAGACGCCGCCCCTCCCGCCCATTGTGTGTGCCGGACGAGACCCCTGGGAGGGCCCCTGGCGAAATCGGCATTACCTGCTGTCCCGGCTGGCGCGACGCGCGCCCGTCCTGTACGTCGAACCCCGCCCTTACCTGAGAGAGGCTGCGAAGCACCGTCGCCTCTTGTGGCCGCACATGAGCCAACCTTTGGTGACCAGTCCTGATTTGCATGTGCTGAAGTTGCCGGTGTGGGCCGCGCGCAGCGGCCGCGCGATACTGAAAACTGTGAGTGACGCGTTGGCGGCCCGTCTTTTGCGGGGTGGGCTGCATCGCGCGTTGCAGGCTTACCCCAAGGAGCGTTACCCCGACCTGCCCAAGCCCATTCTCTGGCTCACCGCGCCCGACCAGGTGGATATCCTTCGCCTGGTGGATGCCCGGATCGTGGTGTACCACGTGGTGGACGACTACACGGCCTACGAAGCCGACCACCTGCCCCCGCAACGCTTGCGCGACCTCCAAGCCCGCCACGAGTTGCTCCTCCGTCGTGCCGACCTGGTTCTGGCTACACACCCGGCCCTGGTGGGGCAGATACGGCCCCTCAACGAGCACGTGCACCTTGTCCCCAACGGGGTGGACATCGCCCAGTTCCAAAAAGCCCTGGCCGTGCCGGGACTTCCCCCCGAGTTGGAGGCTATCCCGCAGCCGCGGGTAGGATACGTGGGGGTCATCAACGACAAAATCGACCTGGGCTTGCTCCGACTACTCGTGGAACGACTGCCCCATGTGCATCTGGTGCTCATTGGTCCGGACATGTTGCGCCATCGCGCGGATGAACGGGCCCTTCTCGACCATCCCCGCATCTATCAATTGGGATTTCGCCCTCCGGCGCAGTTGCCCCTTTACATGAAAGGGTTGGATGTGGCGCTCATGCCGTATCGTCTCAACCGCTGGACCGCGCACATCGATCCCCTGAAGTTGTACGAATACTTCGCCTTAGGGCTGCCGGTAGTCAGCACGCCCATTCCCGCGGTTCGACGCGTGCACAATTTGCTATACGTGGGTGAAGGCAACGCCTTTGTGGAGGCCGTCGCGGTCGCTTTGGAAGAAGCCTCCCCCGACCTGCGAGCCCAGCGGCAAGCGTTTGCCCAGGCTAACACCTGGGATGAGCGAGCGGCCCTCGTGGAAACGTTGCTTCGCCGATACTTGTAACGTTCCCCCCGCTTCTTTCGTTAGATCAGGAGGAAATCGAAAAGGGGAGAGGAGGTGTCCTATGAAACGGCTGGTGAGAAGCATCGGTGTATTCCTCGCTGTAATGTTTGGTTTGTTCGTCCTTATCCAGTTTGTGCCCTACGGTCGTAATCACACCAATCCCCCAGTTGTTCAGGAACCCGTGTGGGATAGCCCACGCACGCGGGAATTGGCGAAACGAGCATGTTTCGATTGTCACAGTAATGAGACCGTGTGGCCGTGGTATTCCAACATCGCGCCTATTTCATGGCTCATCCAGCGAGACGTAGAAGAGGGCCGCCGTAAGTTGAATTTTTCCGAGTGGCACCGCCCCCAGGAAGGGGCAGAGGAAGTCGCGGAGACGGTGCGCGAGGGCGAGATGCCGCCTCCGATATATTTGATTACCCATCCTCAGGCTCGTCTCTCACCTGCGGAGAAGGAGGAACTGATCCGCGGGCTGGAGGCCACCATGCGCTTGAGCGGTGTGCCAGTCGAGAGGGAAGGTGGGGAGAAGGAGGAAGATGACGAGGACGATTAGGTGCGAGTACGGCCTGAGGGTGTTGCAGATTTCCAAATGGTTCTGATATGAAATGGGCCGTAGATCGGCGATTGAGCCCGCCCAGAGGTGAACCTCCGGGCTACGTCAGGGCAAAGTCCCCTCGAAGGGGGCTCCATTCAGGCCGCTGGAAGCGGCCTTCGCCTCGATGTAGCACAGGGTCTTCAGCCCCGTGCGTGCTCTGCCGCCCACACATTTTGTCCACCCACTTGGTCCTTCAGGACGTAGTCAACCGTCATGTGCGCGGGGTTTCTTTGTACGCCAGCCGTTTGGCGACCGCGGCCGCGCGCGTGTTGACCCCCAACTTTTCGAAGATGCTCTTGAGGTGGCGCTTGACCGTGTTCGGGGAGATGACGAGCCGTTCCGCGATCTCGCGATTCGTGAGTCCCTCGGCCAGCAGGTCCAGGACCTGCCGCTCGCGAGGGGAGAGGCTATCAAGGGGCGACCCCTGTCCCTGAAACGTGTTCCCCACCTCTGTGAGGAGATCCCGAAACGCCCGTCGGCTGAAGGTCTGCTTTTCCACGTAGGCGAACACGCCCCACTCCTCGTAGGCGCGCTCTGCCTTATCCGCGTTCCCAGTTCCGCTAACCACAATGGTGGGGATGGCGGCATCTCGCATGGTGCTCAGCAGGCGATACCCGTCGCGGTTCTCCGGTTGCAGCAAGGAGCCACTCAGGGAGAGATCGACGATAGCCAGGGCAGGACGTTCCCGCCGTAGCCGTCCCAGGGCTTCCGCGTACCCGCCGCAGATCCGGGGGGTGTAGCCGGCTTCCCTCACCAATTCCGCCAGAATGCTTTGCCAGCCCGCATCGTCCTCCACGATCAGGACAACCCCCCGTTTCTCACCCGGCCGGGCAGCATCAGTACGGGGAGGCGGAGCGGTGGGCTCCTGCTCGCCATCGACCCATCGGTTGAGGGGCGCGAGGGCCAATGCCCGCCGCACCACGTCACGGAATTCCCGCCGGCTGAACCTCTCCTTGCGCAGCAGGGTGAAGGCCCGGTACTCGGTGAGGGCTTCCACTGCCACGTC
>JALWHQ010000236.1 GCA_026983525.1 Anaerolineae bacterium
CAAACTCGACCCCGAGCGGGAGATCGTCGTCGTCTGCTACACCGGCCAGGCCGCATCCCAAGTCGTCGCCGGCCTGAACGACCTGGGCTACAAGGCCAAGGCACTGCTCTTCGGCATGAGCAGTTGGACCGCCGACCCCAACGTCTTCGTCAAACGCTTCAACCCTGAGAAACACGCTCACGACTATCCCGTCGAGAAGGGCGGCATGTAAGACACACGTGCGGAGGGGTGGTCAAGGGCCACCCCTCCGCCCTAAACGCTGCAACGCGCTGTGTCCTTCCCACCTTTATCAGAAGAGGGAGCGAGACAATGCAAACGCACGGCTGGAAGGTACAGGTCATCGTCGGTTTAGGAACGCTGATTCTGTTGCTGATCGCGGCCTTCTGGCTCACAACGATGCCTAGCGCGGCCCGGCCCGCGCCTGTGGCTGCTGCCGCGTCCCACTCGGACGCCCAGGCCCTGGTGGTTCACCCTGACGTGCAACCCAGCCTGCACACAGGCCCCAGCCGTCAGGTGGACCCCACCCCAACCGCCACACCCTACCCGCCCTCGGACAACTGCGTGAAGTGCCACACGGACAAGGCCAAACTCCAGGAACTGGCCGAGGAGCCGGAGAAAGTCAAATCGGAGATGGCCTCGGGGGAGGGTTGAGCGGGCGAACTGCCTCCGTTGGAGGCATGGGAAAAGGTGCTGGTGGACGAGAAGTTCCTGGAGGACGTCCACGCCAAGCCCGGCTGCATCGCCTGTCATGGTGGCACGCCGAACACGGACGATAAAAAGGAAGCCCACAAGGGCCTGCTGAAGAAGGCCAGCAATGAGCCCGAACGCGCGTGCGGCACCTGTCACGTCGGCGTAGTCGAGCAGGTACGCCAGGGCCTCCACCGCATGATCTGGGGCTACCAGACCGTCCTCAAGGCCCGCGGCGCGGACTTCACCGACCCGCGCCTGGTCACCGCGTACCAGACCCACTGCACCAAGTGCCACGCGGATTGCGGCGACTGTCACATCAGCCGACCCGCCGCGCTGGATGGCGGGCTGATCAAGGGCCACAAAGTGAAGCGCATTGCTTCGGTGTTCGTCACCTGTGGTGGGTGTCATAGCGCGCGCGTGCTGGACGAATACAAGGGCGCGCACGAGGGCATCCCGGCCAGCGTCCACTGGGAGAAGAAGGGGATGCCCTGCACCAAGTGCCACACGCTGGAGGAATACCACGCCGGCGGTCATGGCACCCGCTACACGGGCGCGCCTGCACCTTCCTGCACGCAGGCAGGATGCCACGAGAACGTGAAGCCAGGCGACGGCATCGAACAACACGACGACACCCACTTGCAAGGTCTGGCCTGCCAGGTGTGCCACGCGGCCGGCCCGTACAAGTCCTGCTTCAACTGTCACACAGGCCGTGACGACAAAAACATCCCTTACTTTGCCACCGACCCCTCCGCACTGACGTTCAAAATCGGGCGTAACCCCCTCAAGAGCGAAGAACGGCCCTGGGACTACGTTCTCCTGCGTCATGTGCCCGCCACGCACGGCCTGTTCGATTACTACGGGGAGAACCTGCTCCCCAACTTTGACAACGTGCCCACGTGGAAGTACACCACGCCGCACAACACCCGGCGTAACACGCCTCAAAACGCCTCCTGCAACGCGTGCCACGGCAACCGCGAGATTTTCCTGACCGAAGAGGACGTGACACCTGCGGAACGCGAGGCAAATCGGAACGTGATCGTCACCGAGATTCCCGCGCCGGTGGAGGAGGTGGGGCGATGAGTGGGAGGTTAAAGGTTGGAAGGTTAAAGGTGGAAGGTACGAAAGGCCGCGTCGCGGCGGTGCTCGCGCGCCGCGCGGTGCTCATGCTCGCCTGGGCCCTCCTCCTCGCCGTCGTTCCCGTCGTCGTCCTGGCCGACAGCCCACCCGAGACCCCCGACGAGATCTGTATGAAGTGCCACGAGAAGGACGGGCTGGAGATGACCCTGCCCTCTGGGGAAATCCTGGGCATCACCGTGGACAGGAACGCGCTGTACTATTCCGCGCACGGCTACGAGGCCGAGGAGGAAGTCCATTGCCAGGACTGCCACACGGACCTGGACGGCTACCCGCACGGTGACCTGCCCGTCACCACCTACCGCCAACTGGTGATTTACTACAGCCAAACCTGCGCCAACTGTCACGAAGATGAGGCGAAGAAGCGGGTGGACAGCGTGCACGCGCGGGCTATGGCCGCGGGCAAGGAAGAGGCCGCCACCTGCGTGGACTGCCACGGCGCCCACGACGTGCGCTGGATCAATCGGGAGAAGCACCCCGAAGTCCCCCGCACCCTGGCCGTGGAAATGTGCCACAAGTGCCACAGTGGTATCTACGACCAGTATCGGCTGAGCATCCACGGTCGCGACCTCTACGATGGCAATCAGGTCGTGCCGGGCTGTGTGGATTGTCACCCAGCCCATTCGATTGAGGATCCCCGCACGCTCTCGTTCCGCCTGAAGTCGCCCGAATTGTGTGCCAAGTGCCACGCGGACAAGCAACTCATGGCCCAGTACGACATCTCCACCCAGGTGTTCGACACCTACGTGGGCGACTTCCACGGCACCACGGTCCTTGTGTTCGAGAAAGTCGCTCCAGGCCAGGCCACCAACAAGGCCGTGTGCATCGACTGTCACGGCGCGCACAAGATCCTGCGCCCCGAAGAAGCGGGTTCCCTGGGTATCAAGGCCGTCCTGCTCAAGCGATGCCAGGAGTGCCATCCCGACGCGTCGCCCAACTTTGCCGACAGTTGGTTGGGCCACTACGCGCCCGACTGGCGCAAGCACCCGCTCGTCACCGCGGTGCTCTGGTTCTACCGCATCGTCATACCCGTCACCATTGGCTTCTTCCTGCTCTACATCGGCATTGATGCCCAGAAGCGCATACGGAGCAGAAGTGAAAAGTGAAAAGTGAAAAGTGCAAAGTCTGTCGGGCTTCTCTACTTCTCCCAGATTGTTCGACTGCCCGAGCGCTTGACCATCTGACTACTCGACCGAGGTTCGACCATGACGCGGAAACGCTACTTGCGGTTTCGGCTGTCGTATCGAGTGCAGCACCTGATCATGCTCATCTCGTTCACCGTCCTGGCCGTGACAGGGTTGCCGCAGAAGTATCCAGATAGTGGCTGGGCCATTGCCCTGTTCAAGGTCATGGGCGGCATCGAGCAGGCGCGCGTGCTCCACCACACCGCGGCCGTCGTCCTCGCGCTCATCTCTCTTTATCACGTGGTGGATGTGGGGTATCAAATATTCGTGCTCGGGGCTCAGCCTGCCATTCTGCCCACACGCAAGGACCTCCAGGACTTCGTCCACGCGCTCAAGTACAACCTGGGGTTGGCCAACCACCCGCCCCTTTTCGACCGTTACACCTTTGCGGAGAAACTGGAGTATCTGGCCCTTGTGTGGGGCGTGCTCCTCATGGGGGTCACCGGCTTCATCATGTGGAACCCCATTACCGTTACCACGTACTTGCCGGGGGAATTCGTGCCGGCCTCCAAGATGGCCCACGGCATGGAAGCCATCCTTGCGGTCCTGGCCGTCCTCACCTGGCACTCCTACTTCGTCCACATCCGCCACTTCAACAAGAGCATGTTCACGGGATACTTGGACGAGGAGGAGATGGCCGAGGAACATCCCCTGGAACTGGAACGCCTGAAACGAGGTGACGTGCCATCGCCCCCTGCTCCCGAGGAACGGTGGCGCCGCGCCCGCGTGTACATTCCCATCGCCACCGTCTTTTCCCTGGTCATGATCCTGGGGACCTGGCGCTTCCTCACCATAGAACAAACAGCCATTACCACCCTGCCCACACGAGCAATCGTGGAGGAACCCTATCAGCCTGTAGCGTTGCGGGAACTCCCCACGCGTCCTCCCGTAACGCCCACGCCTCCTCCGCGCGTGCTCACCACGCCAACACCCACGCCCATGCCCGTGACTTCTCACGGCGTTACGGGCGACCTGGCGCGCTGCACCATGTGCCACGACGTCACGGGGCTCATCGCACCCGCGCCGCTGGACCACAAAGGCTGGCCGGAAAGCGGCTGTCTCGATTGCCATCCCGCGCAGGGAGGGAAACGATGATGAGGATAGGGAGTTACAGGTTAAAGGTTAAAAGTTACAGGTTAAAAGTTAAAGGTTACAAGTTGAAGGTTGGGAGAGTCCCTTTAACCTTTAACCTTCTAACCTTTAACCTTCTAATCTGCCTGCTTTTCCTGCTGATGACCGCGCCTGTGTTTGCCGAACCGCCCGATCCCCACCAGTACATCGAGGAGTACAAGGGGCCGGAGACGTGCGAGATATGCCACCCTGGGGCTACGGATGAGGTGATTCACAGCAATCACTACACCTGGGAAGAAAAACTCGACCACTACAGCCCCATCCCCGGTACCATCGCCCGCATCAATTGGTTGGGCGTGCTCAACGAGAGGTTGAAGATTCCCGGCGGGTGCGGTCGGTGCCACATCGGGGGTGGCCCCCTGCCCAAGCCCCCCGATCAGGTCACGGAGGAGGACAAGGCCCGCATCGACTGTCTGATCTGCCACTCACCCACGTACGACACCAACGTGCGCTTTCCGACCAGGGACGAGCAAGGGAACTGGGTGCTGCCCCAGGATCGGAGCCTCCTGGCCGCGCGCAACGCGCAGCGCCCCACCGCGGAGATGTGCCTGCGCTGTCACTTCAACGTGGGGGGGGGCCCCCTCTTCAAGCGCGGGGTGGATTTCGCGCCCATCGCGGACAAGCACGGCGAGAGCAGCAAGGGCGACGTCCACGCGGACGCGGGCATGTCGTGTGTGGATTGCCATCGCGCCGAACACCATCGCTTCCTCGGCTACGGCCCCACCATCTGGGGCCGCGACGTGCCCGACCGACGCCTGACCTGCGAAGGGTGCCACGGCAACGCCCCTCACGAGAACCAACTGATCAACGAGCACACACGGCTGGACTGCCGCACGTGTCACATCGAGGGCACGGGGGGCCTCATCTTCCGCGACTGGACGGCCCCGCCCGTCCACGACCCCGTGAACGAACTTTACAAGCCCGTCAGCGATGTACGTCCACCGAACACCGTGACGCCCGTGTACCGCTGGTACAACGGCGAACCCACCAAGCCAGGCAAGCCGTGGCCCGGCTCGCGCGACGACGAACGCGCGCGCATCCAGCCCTTCAAGTCCTACAAAGCCATCATTCCCGTGGACGCGCAGAGCGGCAAGCCCCTGCCCCTCAAACTGGGCATCTTCTTCACCCAAGGCGACCTGACCAAGGCCATCCTCGTGGGGGCCCAGCAGGCAGGGATGGACT
>JALWHQ010000237.1 GCA_026983525.1 Anaerolineae bacterium
CACCAGAAGGATACCATGAGCGATGTCTTTATGTTATACCCAATTCATAGAACAAATTTTCTGTACGGTAGTGAGAGCAGCGAAGGGAATAGGTTTGAAACCGGAAATACGGATGGTTTTTATGCGCACTATTACCTGCCCCCTTCTCTTCTCCGTTAGCAGATACCTTCAGCACCAAATGCCTAACTATGTGATTGAGCAGCAGATCTACTGCTATAGCCCCTGTTATCCGACATATTTGACGGATATACACCCTATCCCGGGGCTTATCCGGCAGATCCGCCGGATAAGGATGTATATATCCAGCAAAACTGACGGATATACTCCCACATAGAGCGCATATCCGGCCACATTGCTGGACGTGAGAGGCTCAATCCGAACATGCAATGACACAGTGGCAAAACAGCGCAGGCGCGCTCCATACCGGTCGCAGGAAATTTGACACCGGGGACACAGCGAGGTACACTTGGGGGTGCAATCTGAATTTCGGTTTGCCCCGATGGGGCTGGCGTGCACGTCGCTGGCCCCGTTTTGTTTTGCCCTCTGTTAGCGTGTATTATAGGCGCCTTCGCCGCGCACGCAAGTTTTGCACCCCGGCATTGGGGCTTGTTGTCTTTGTCGCGGCCCCTGTTACGCCTCCATGAATCGCCGCGCGTATAATGCCCCCAATCCGCTGCTCTACCACATACTGAGCGCCCCTATTGCTATACCATACCTCGTGTCGGGAGGTACTGCGATGATACTTGATAGAGCCGTTAACACTTTCTTGCAGAGCATCAATGGCGAAGTCTCGTCAGAAACCATCCGATGGTAAAGAGACAAGTTGCGTCCTCTGAGGAGGTGCCTTGGAGGAAGGGAAGTTGTCACCATTACTACTCAGGACTTGCGGGATTGTCGCGCGGCGCTCATGGCCCGTACGGAGAGATGGACCGATCATCCTCTCAGACCAACAGCGCCGGGACAACTCTCGCTGCATACCATAAATGGGCACATTCGCGCTTGGCGTCGGCTTTTCCGGTGGCTCGCAAGTGAAGGGTACATCGAGAAGAATCCGGCACAGCGACTAAAACTCGCCAGAACGCCGGACGAAGATCCCAAGGCGGCGACCGGGGATGACATCAAGCGATTGTTACAGGCCGCGAAAGAGTCCGGCCCTCGCGATTACGCGTTAGTTTGCTTCCTGGTCGATACGGGGGCCAGAGTGAGAGGAGTGGCCTCTTTAACTCTGGAACATCTGGATTTGGAGCGAAGAAGAGCCATAGTCATAGAGAAGTCCCAGAAGCGTGAGCGAGTCAGACGTGTCTACTTCAGCGAAATCACGGCGATGGCACTCGCACAGTGGCTTGCCGTACGGCCTGACGTGGCTGAGCCTCAGGTATTCCTCAATTTGCAGAGAGACACCCCTTTGACTCCATCCGGGATATACCAGGTGTTGAAGCGTCTCGCACGGAAGGCGGGGATCGAAGGACGTTTCAATCCTCACAGTTTGCGCCATGCTTTTGCACGACGGCTTCTGCAACAAGGGGCCGATCTCGGCACGGTCAGCCAGTTGATGGGCCATAGCACCGTTGATGTCACAGTGCGTTATTACGCTCGTTGGGCGGATGATGAGCTGAGGGAATTGCACGATAAATACTCGCGAATGGCCGACCTCCTCCATTCTCCCGCCCCCTGACCCCTCTTTCCCCTCGTCAGACGGCGGGCGCTCAGGCCCGCCTTTCTTCTTTCATTGCCTGTCTCCCTACTTCTAATCCGCGGGTTGCAGGTTCGAGTCCTGCCGGGGGCGCCTCATCTCGCCCTGGGACAAAAATGTGAGAAACGTGGGGGAGTTCCCCCATACCCCCCTGATGGCCCCTTGCCACCTACGGGTTCGAGTCTTGCCGGGAGCGCCTTCTTGCTTGCCCTTTGGTTAGAAGAAAGAAGTGGGGTTCGTCCACAGTCCCTTCCTCGTCGGGCCACCAGCAGGTTCGACGTCTGTCGGGGGCGCCATACCAGGTATGACACCCTCCCTCTTCTCGACAACATATCGCTCCATCCATTATCCCCCCAGAGCCTGTTCAAGGGATGCCAGCGAGGGCTCAATGTAGTGGGGGCCGCCGGTGGCCTGGATGGCCGCTCGCACGTCCTTAAGCCCGCTTCCGGTGAGCAACACGACGATGCGCTCCTCCTGGTCGATGGTACCCTCTGCCAGGGCACGCAAGAGGCCGGCGAACGCGGCGGCAGCCGCAGGTTCAGCGAACACCGCGGCCTTCCGCCCAAGAATGCGCATGGCCTCCAAGATTTCCTCGTCACTGACCAGCACCATGCTCCCGCTCGTCTCCCGCACCGCGCGCAGGGCTTTGAGGGGATCGCGCGGCTTGCTCACGCTGATGCTGTCGGCCAGGGTCGTAGGCTGCACAGGCGTCACCTGCTCGGAACCGGCGCGCCAGGCATTGTAGATGGCGGCCGAGCCCTCGGCCTGCACCCCCATGATGCGAGGCGTACGCGAAATCCAGCCCAAACGCTGCAAATCTTGCAAGCCCTTGCCCACCCCACCGATGATGCATCCATCCCCCACAGAAACGAAGATGCGGTCGGGCGCGTCCCACCGGTCGGAGGAAGCCTGTACCCAGTCCCCGCGGTGGCCCAGGATGGCCGGGAGATTCAACCGTGTGAGGGCCGTGAACTGCTCGCAAATCTCGTAGGCCACCGTCTTCTTGCCCTCGGTCATGAAGGGGTTGTAACCCGTGTTGCGGTTGTACCACCCGAACTTGCGGGACGCCTCCAGGCACAGGTCGTAAGCCTGGTCGTAGGAACCGCGCACCGCGAACACCTCTGCGCCGTGAATGAGCAACTGGGCCAGTTTCGCTTCGGGCGCGCTCTCGGGAACGAAGATGACGGCCCGCATCCCCACCGCGGCGCTCAGCAGCGCGAGGGACGCCGCCGCGTTGCCGGTGGATGCACCGGTGATCACCTCCCGTCCCAACTCGCGCGCCCGGGCCACCGCGATAGCACTTGCCCTGTCCTTGAGGGAAGCCGAGGGGTTGCGCCCGTCATCCTTCAGGTAAAGGTGGGGCACCCCCAGGTACTCGCCCAGGCGCCGCGCGTGGTACATGGGCGTGCCCCCGACCGGCACCGGAGGCAGGGAATCCACGCGGGAAATGGGCAACAGGGGGGCATACCGGGCAATGCCGGCATCTGGTTGGGCAGCAATCATTTCGGGCGATAGGACTTCCGCGAGGGCCTGGTAGTCGTAGAGGACATCCAGGTTCCCCACATCATCGTGGTGAGGGCACACATACTCGACTTCTCCCAGTCGATAGGTGGCGCCACACACCAGGCACCGAAGCCCTACCACGCGACGGTCAAGTTCCGGCATGTTCATGACGTTCTACCTCCTGCAAGATGCGCTCCGGACGCCCGCGAATTTCCTCCCACGGTGATGTTCCGCCCACTACGGCGGCAATCAAGCGCGTCAGCGCGGTGTTGACCGGAGCCGCCACCCCCGGTTCTGCAGCGTACCGGGCCACCGCGCCGTTGAGCCAGGGCACTTCGGTACGCTCACGCCCACGCTGCACTTCCAGATAGACCGACGGCATCTTCGTTCCCCGTCCTCCGGCCACAAACCGCCCCATGAGCCGACGAACCACGGCAATGGGCAAACGCTCGATGAGGGGAATTACGAGGGGAAGGGGATATCCCCCGAACGCGATGGGGCGCACGCCGAGATGCCGCATTACGGCCAGGGCCTCGCGCCAGGCACGCACTTCCAGCGCGCCCGCCACAGGGTGCGCGAACACCTGCCGCGGTGTCCAGCCCAACAGGGCACACTGGGCATTGGCGGTCATGTTCATCAGCAACTTCGTCCATTTCAGCGACCGGTAATCCCGCACGTACTGGACGCGGAAACCGCCGGTAACGAAACGCTTCCCCAATGCGTGCACCATTTCCCAGGCAGGGGACACATCGACCACGGGGGAGAGCCCCAACCTGAAGGTGGGGCGGGCGATGACGATGTGGCCGGGGCCCCGCACCTCCACCGGCGTGGTCAGCGCGCCCGCGAGTATCCGCTCTTCGTGGAGATGGGCGGCCAGCGTTTCCTCGTTCCCAACCCCGTTCTGAACGGTCAACACAAAGGGCGTTGTCCTGAGACGGGCCAAGTCGCGCGCGACGGACTCCGTGTCATATGCCTTGACGGTCAGGATGACGACGTCTGTGGAGGACGTGACGCCGTCGTCCAACCCGGACACGACCGCGCGCGGGTGCACCGTCTCGTGCCCCCCGTTCCGTTGGACAACGAGGCCCTGAGCGCGCAGGGTCGCTACCTGGTATGGGCGGGCGACCAGGGTCACATGCTCACCCACGCGAATGAGCACCTCGGAGAGAAGTGTGCCAATGGCTCCCGCACCGACAATCGTGATGTTCACTGTGCATCCCTTAAGGGCAAGACCCAAAGTGAAAAGTGAAGAAGGGAAATGGGTTACGGGCTGGGTGGGAGAAAGTCCAGCGGGTTGTATCTGACCCGCCCCTTACGGATTTCAAAGTGGACGTGTGGGCCGGTGGCGCGCCCCGTCCCCCCGGCCCGGGCGATGACGTCCCCTTGCCGGACGTACTGGCCGGGCTTGACCAGCGGCCCCTTCAAGTGGGCGTAGAGGGTGTTCCACCCACCTCCGTGGTCGATGATGATCATGTTCCCGTATCCCGTGTCATCCCAGCGCACGGTGCGCACCCGCCCCGCGCGGGCAGCGTACACGTAGGCGCCGTAAATCGTGCCGATGTCGATGGCCCGGTGGCGGCTGTGATATCCCTGGGTGATCACGCCCCGCGCGGGCCACATGTACATGTATCCGGGATACGGGCGTGGGGGTGGGAGGTTCTGCTGCTTGGAGCCGCCGGGAATCACCAGCACCATGCCCGGGGTCAACGTGTACGGCGGTCGCAAACGGTTGGGCGCATAGTCGCGAATCACTTCCGGGGGTACATTGTAGCGCTTGGCCAGGCGTTCTATGGTGTCGCCCTCCTTCACGTCCACGACAATCCCGTTGAGAGGAGGAATGCGCAACACCTGGCCCGGGTAGATGTCGTCCGGGTTGTGCTCGATGTCCGGGTTCGACCAGCGAAGAGCATCTATGGACAATCGGAAACGAGCCGCGATGCTGCTGAGGGTATCTCCTGATTGAACAGTGTACGTGATAACCCGAGGAAGGGGAGGGATGCCAAAGGATGATTGCATGTACGGAACACGCTCATAGGAGGAGAGACGCACGTCGGCCATGGAGCCTATTGGGGCCTGAAGCAAGGTGGAGCGCAAAGGACGAACAGACGCGCGCGAGGGCATACGGGTCTGAAGTCTGGAATCTGTAGACACGGTAGGCTGTGGCTCCCGGGTAGAATCTCCCGAGGGAGCCACCTGCACCGCCGGCGTGGACACGCTGGGTCGCGTGATTACCTGAGGGTTGTGTAGGCCCCCATAAAGTGTGAAACCGACCAAGGCAATGGCGACCGCCAGAACGACCGCGTATATCCTGGACGGTCTACGTCTTTTCCCCTTGTCTGGAAGCATAATGACAATCATCCTCAGGAGAGGGCACCAACGCATTCGGGAGCGCCACATACTCCCGAGCAGGACGTCCCCGCCCCTGGTGGAAGCGCACACCCACCGGCTTAACCCACTGGTGGCGCAAGATCAGGCGGCGGAAATTACGCTTGTCGATGTTCCTCCCCATGATTGATTCATATGCCTGACGGAGTTCGCTCATCACGAAGGGCATAGGCACAAGGTGGAAAAGGAGACGCACATCCGATTCCACCATTGTGCGCAAGCGATGACACGCGCACGACAAAATTCTTTCGTGATCGAACGCCAAGGATGGCACATTGTCCACTGGCCACCAAGACGCGCGCGCGGCATCATCTGCCCCCTGCACGGCCACCAAGGAAGGTAGGAGCCCAACATAGGCAATGCTTATGACGCGTCCCCGTGGATCCCGCTCCGGGTCGCCAAACGCGGCCAACTGACACAGGTAAGGGACATCATGTACCCCCGTTTCCTCCGCCAGTTCGCGACGGGCGGCCTGTACCAATCCCTCGTTCGCTTCCACCATCCCACCGGGAAAAGCCCACATGTCCTCAAAGGGAGGATGTTTGCGCTGAACAAGCAACACGTTCAACGTCTTCTCATGCATGGCAAAGAGCACCACGTCGACAGCCACCACGATGGTTCCACGGTCCATACGCGATGTCTCCTCCGAATACGATGTGGTCGATTCGAGATGACGGTCTATCCATAAAACAGCAAAAAGGGCGAGGCCCTTACCCTATGGGGTATCGGCTAACCGACGCGAGTGTCGGCTTCACGGCTGCCCGAGGGTTCGAACAGAGCCATAGCCCACACTCAAGACCATATTACCAAAGCGTTATGACCCGCTCCGTACCCTGCCGCAAGCGCTGCAAGTTGGGTCGTAAAGACCAACCGATGGCCACTGCACTGATCAAAGCGTAAACAACGTGAGCGAGCCCTACGACTTCCGGATGCCAAATCCACACCCCTCCCAACACCAAGAACGCCCCTACCCCCACCGTCAACGTGGCGACCGACGCGTAACGGGTCAGAAAGATGTTGACCACAGCCAAAGGGATGACTATCGTTGCTGCCATACCATTCAACACGGCCAGTGTTGCAGCGCCCACAACGCCCCCCGCTCCACCGCGAAAACCCAGCCATACCGACCAATTATGTCCGATGATGGCCATTGCTCCTGCAAGGGCAGCAGGCCACTCGTATCCCCACACGTGCCGCGCCAGCCAAACGGCTGCTATGCCTTTGAGAATATCCCCGAGGATCGTCAAAGCGGCCGCGGATACGCCAGCCGACCGCCATACGTTCGTCCCGCCCGTGCGACCGCTTCCATGCGCCCGCACATCTACACCGTACGCTCGCCCCACGAGATACCCCACAGGGATCGAGCCCAACAAATATCCAAGTACTGCAGCCAGAAAAATCTCACTTCCCATTACACCGCCTCATGTATCCCGGAGAATATGTCCCTCCCATACAAGGCCACGGACAAAGTAAATGGGAGAGAATACATGATACATGCTTATGGCCGAGAAGCGCAAAGAACGATTGCTTTTTACGAAAGGATACACTGGTCTGCCATCGGCAGGCATGGTATACTGCAAGCGACACAATAAAAGTATACACACAAGAGAGGCATCCATGACACGCGAGGAGCGTATTTTCTGGGGAGGATTGATAACCCTCATAGTCACTCTCCTCCTTATAGGCCTCGGCCTTGCCCTACGCCGTAGTGCATCCCCACCGTTAAGCGCCTACCTTCCAGACGAATCCCGCCCGGAAAATGTCGTCTATAACGCGTATGTCGCTGCACGGCGGGGCGAGATCGACCGGTTCCTGGCCTACTTTACAGAACCTCCCTGGAAAGGGCGGCCCCAGGGGGCCCGTATCGAACGTCTGGACACGTACATGCTGGAAAGCGGCGAACTGCGGGTGGGCGAGGCACTCATAGAGGGCGACAAGGCGACCGTCACGGTCACCCTTATCCGCCAGTGGTCAAACGGCCCCTTCGGGTCCGAGATCTCCGTGGAAACCGCGCCCGTGTTCCTGGTACGCGAGGGGAACACGTGGCGCATCGACCGCGAGTTACCCTTTGTGTACCCCATCTACACGGAAATCCCCGTCCCGGTACCACCTCCAAGTCCGGGAGGTGACTAATGCGCGCGGCCCGACGCTGGTACGTGTACATCATGAGTTTCGCCGCCCTTATTGCTCTGAGTGCTGGGGTACTCAACCTGACGTATGCCATCATTGCATCCCTACTGGGATTGGGCATGAACCGCGAACATGTTGCCACGTGGGCGGGCGTCATTGTCGTTTCCCTACCTCTCTTTGTCGTCCACGCCCTCTGGGCCAACCGCCTGGCCCGAGATCCAGAGGAGCGAGGAGCATCTCTGCGCAAACTCTACACCTACGCCACTGCCGGCCTTGGCACCTTCTTATTAAGCGTCTTCATTACCCGGGGTTTACAACTCTCCTTGAAATATATTTTTGGTGATCCTTCAGTCCTGACCCTTCAGCACACCCCCACCCTCCCCCTTGCCCGCATGCTCCAACACATCGCGGGGGCTGCTTGGGGGGGAACCGTACTCTGGTATGCTCTCTTGTTGGTGCGTCGGGATGCCGATATAGGTAAAGAGGTGGGCATTGCTGCCACCTGGCGTCGGCTCTACGTCGTTCTCACAGGCATCGTTGGCCTCGTGTGGCTTACGTTCACCACCATAGACCTGCTACATACCCTCTTGCTGGTGCTCGTGCCCCCGGTTGCTGTCCATGGGCTGAGCATGGGGGCCTGGTGGCGCACTGCCCTGGCAAACACCTTAGGCGCCTTCCTTGTCGCGCTGGCCCTGTGGTACTTTGCCTGGGATGTGGAGGGCCGCTGGTTTCAGCGCCATCCACGGGAACGAGGAGCCCTTTCTCGACAGGCCTTCTACTACGTCGGGGTAGCTTTAGGATTGAGCGTGTTCCTGGTGTCCCTGGCTTTCCTGCTCCGTCAAGGGGTGCTGGGCATCCTGGGAGAGGGATTTGGGCCCCGTTATCGCTGGTGGCCCGACATGGCCACGGCCCTGGCCGGAATATTGGTTGGGGCGTGTGTGTGGATGATTTATCGCGCTCGACTGGAACGGGAGGAGTTCTTCAGCGTGCAGGCCGGTAGGACTCCCACCGTCGGCCGTCTTTACATGTACATTGCCAGCGGCATTGCCCTGGCCGCATCCTGGTGGGGCGCGGTCACCCTTATCAACTTGGTGACGCGCGCGCTCGTCGTCCACGGCTACACCCTCAACCCGGGATGGTGGCGCCGCCCCCTGGCCACAGGCATCGCCCTTCTCATCGTCGCCTTGCCCACCTGGTGGTGGCACTGGCACCAGATCCAGGATCGGGCCCGCCCGTCCTCGCTTGAGGGCAGGGACGAACGTCGCTCGCTGGTGCGCCGCGTTTACCTGTACGGGATCAGTCTGGTGGCGGGGTTGGTCGTTCTCGTGTACCTGGCTCGAGTGGCGCGCGCCCTGTGGCTGCGCGTGCTCGGCGTTTACGATGCCCCGTTCCTCGAGGGGTTGGCCAATGCCCTTGGGCCGTCGTTGACGGCGGCTGCTGCGTGGGCGTACCATATGTGGGTGCTCCGCCTGGACGCGCGCGACCGGGAAGCCACACCGGAGGAAACCATCGCGGCCCTGAAGGCGGAACGGGAGCGCCTGCTGCAGCGTCTCTCGGAAATCGAAAGCACGTTGGAGCAATTGGAGAAGGAGGCTGTATCCCATGGTGGAGATACCCGAGAGTCACCGTGACCTGTTGGAACGCCCGGTGTTGGCCGTGCTGGCGACGGTAATGCCCGACGGAACCCCCCAAGCCTCGCCGGTGTGGGTGGACTACCACGAGGGGTACATCCGCTTCAACTCGGCCAGGGGACGCCGCAAGGACAAGAACGTGCGGGAGCGACCTTACGTCAGCCTGGTACTCGTTGACCCCGACAACCCATACCGCTATCTGGAAATCCGAGGGCGGGTGGTGAAGATCACGGAGGAGGGAGCACGCGAGCACATCGATGCCCTTGCGGGCAAGTACACAGGCCAACCCTCCTTTACGCCCCAGGATCCTGACGAAGTGCGCGTGATGTACTACGTCGAGCCCACGCGCGTCATCGCGCACTGAGCGGGCGTAATACCTAAAAGCAAATCCCGATACCCAATACCTGATACCCACTCCCCAACATCGATATGTTGCAGGAGCGAACTTGAAGGAGGTGTGACCATGCCCAAGGTTGCTTTGCTCATCGAGGATATGTACCAGGAAGTCGAGGCCCTGGTGCCGTACTACCGCCTGCAAGAAGCGGGGTTTCAGGTCGATGTGATTGGGCCGGAGGTGAAAACGTACAAGTCGAAACTGGGCTATCCCCTCAAGGCCACGGTGGCCGCGAAGGATGCTCGCGCGGACGACTATGTCGCCGTGGTCATTCCCGGCGGCTACGCGCCTGACCGCATGCGCCGCAACACGGACCTGGTGCGCTTTGTGCGCGAGATGAACGACCAGGGGAAACTGATTGCCGCCATTTGCCACGCGGGCTGGGTGCTTGTGGAAGCCGATATCGTGCGCGGGCGACGCTGCACCTCCTTCTTCAGCATTCGGAAGGACTTGGAAAACGCAGGGGCCCAATGGGAGGATAGCCCGGTGGTCGTCGACGGCAACCTGGTCACCGCCCGCGTGCCCGACGACCTGCCCATGTACATGGCCATGATCCTGGACAAATTGGGGGTGTCCTGATCTCCATGGCCATCCTGTCCGCGAAGAAAGCATCCCGCGGGGGCGAAGCAGGATTTCGCCCCTTGCCCTTCTTAGCCCTTCTCCTTGGGCTGTTGCCCATCGTCGCCCTGTGGACCTACCCCGGCTGGCCGCGGGTGGCGACGGGCTATACCCCCTACTTCAACTTCCACCGCTGGATGGCCGCGCCTTCCCTGTTGTGGACACCCCCCTACGCGGTGAAGCCCCCCATTCCCGTGCACATCCCCCTCTCCAATGCTGTGGCCGGCATCTACGTTGGGCTCGGCGGTTCTCCCCTGGGCGGACTTCGGTTCTCCGCAACCTTGGCCATCATTCTGGCCGCGCTGGGCGTATTCCTGTGGCTGCGCGAGACCTGGGGCCATTGGCCCGCGATGGCTGCGGCCCTCGTGTGGGCATACAGCCCCGCGACGATTGCCCTAGCCTTTCACCTTGGACATCTGGGCGAACTGTGGTTATGGGCGGGAGTGGCGTGGATGCTTGCCCTGTACGCGATGGGGGCGAGAACACGGCGTGCCGTACCCGCCGGGAATACGTGGCTGGCACTTTCGGCGGTGGGAGTTATCGTGACGTGGGGCGCGCTCCTATGGCCGGGATGGGATGGGTGGCTTGGGTATCCGTGGCGGGGGTACACCCTCGTTTGGGGTGGGGCGGCCCTGGCGAGCGCCCCTGCCGTGGCCTGGACGGTGCGCCTCGCGCGGCGCTGGGCCGCGGCCTGGCTCATCGCCTTCATCCTCGCGGCCATCGCTGCCCGCCTTACACTAGTCGCCGCGCCCCCTACATACAGCCAGTACGTTCCCCCGCCTGCGCCCGTTGCCGTTTTTGGCGACGACGCCCTCGTCCTCCTCGATGCCCAAGTCGAAGGCGTGCCTGCGCCGGGACATATCATCACCATCACCACGACCTGGCAAGCCCTTCAACCCCAGGCCATTGACTGGACAACGTTCACACAAGTGCTGGGCCCGAACGACCGCATCTGGGGACAGCAGGACAAACCCACCGGGGGCGACTATCCAACCTCGCGCTGGCAGGTAGGGGAAGTGGTCATCGACACTTACGAAATTACGGTTGACGCGGCAGTGCCCTCTTCGCTTCGCCTGATCATGGGCCTGTACAACCGCTCGACACTGCAACGCCTACCCACGCAGACAGGGTCGGACCATGTGGAACTTTGGTCGCGCTGAGGGGAAAAGTTTGCCCGGGGGCATCCTCCCCGCAAGGGTGCGGGGAGAGGAACAGGCCGCCAATGTTTGGCAGCCCTGGCGTTCCGGCGCGTCGTTCGTGAACACACCACCGGCATCCTGGATGTGGCTCGCGCTGGTCATCGTGGCCTGTGTGCCCGCGGTGTTGCCCTTTGTCAAGCCCGGCTACTTCTGGAACGCGAACGACGCCCGCCACGACGCGTACTTCATCTTCGAATACACGCGCGCCCTGCGCGACGGCAACCTCTACCCCCGCTGGCTCCCAGACATGACCTTTGGCTATGGATATCCGCTGTTCAACATTTACGCGCCTCTGGCCGTGCAGGTGGGGGTCCTTCTCCACCTTTTGGGACTGGGCGTCACTCAGGCAGTGGAAACGGTGTTCGCCCTGAGCCTGATCCTTTCCGCGCTGGCTATGTACGCCTTCTTGCGCCATGTGCTCGGGGAGGGGGCCGCGAGTGTGGCCGCGGTGGCGTACGCGTACGCGCCCTATCACCTGTTCGACATGTACCAGCGCGCGGCCATGGCCGAATCCTTCGCCTTCGTGTGGATGCCCCTGGTGTTGTGGGGTGTGAGAGCCAGCGTACAGCGCCCCTTCCCCCGCTCAATCGCCGGGTTGGGTCTGGCCTACGCGGGCCTTATGCTCACCAGCAACCTGGTGGCCGTGACCTTCACCCCACTGGTAGCAGGGTATGGGCTCGTGCTGGCGCTCATCGAATGGCGGGAGCGAAGCGACTTAGGTCGGGGTGTGCGGGGCATCCTGGCGGCTGCGCTCGGGGGTGGGCTTGGACTGGCGCTCAGCGCCTGGTTCTGGCTCCCCGCGCTGCTGGAGTTCAAGTACGTCAACCAGAGCCAGTGGTACGGCGGCTATTACGACTTTCGCCAGCACTTCGTCTATTTCTTTCAACTCTTCAGCCCCCATTGGGGATTCGGCATCAGCATCCCGGGCCCGGACGATGTCATCAGTTTTCAAATCGGCATCGTTCCTTACCTGCTGGCCGTGGCCGGGCTCATTGCTCTTTTCAAGGCAAGAACACCGACCCGCGTGGAGGGGGCCTACTTCGCGCTGGTCGCCGTTTTCGCCACGTTCCTGACCACCGGGGCTTCCCTCTGGCTGTGGGACCATGTGCCCGGCGTGGCCTTCGCTCAATTCCCGTGGCGCTACCTCATGCTGACCACGGTTGCCGTGAGCGTGCTGGTCGGCTGGGGCATTCACCGGGGCGCGCCCCGCTCCACGCTCCTGCCGGTCAGCCTGATTGCCGCGGCGGTGCTCATCTGGGGCAGTTCACCCTACCTCTATGTGGAAGTCGTGGAACCGCTCCCCGAACAGGGGCCGGTAGGGTTGCCGGCGCTGATGCGTTTCCAGGCCAGCGAGGACGAGATGACGGGCGTCACCATCTTTGCCAAAGAAATTCCCCGCTGGTCGGGGCTGGCTGAAATTATGGCGCGCGGACAAGACGTGCGCACGCGGGTGGAATTTGGCCACGTGGAGCGTGATCCTGCGCTGGAGGTGCGCAGCCTCGAATATCACAGCAGTTGGGAGCGGGTCTGGTTTCGGGCCAAGGCCCCGGGCCGCCGCATCGTGTTCAACGTGCAGATGTACCCCGGCTGGACCGCGTACATCTACGATGCCACGGGCACCCAACTCCAGCAGGTGCTCCGCTGGGACGAGTTGGACGTGACCGATCCTTACGGGCTGGTGACCGTCCCCGTACCTGAGGGGGAGCACATTCTCATACTGCGATTCGAAGACACCCCCCCGCGCAAGGTGGGGAAGGGCATTTCCGTGTTGGGCATCCTCACCTTGCTCGGTTTGCTGGGATGGGAAGTGCGAAGCGCGACAGCGCGCGGCCCCGCGAACAGTGGCAACGAAACGCCGCACTTGCCGTGAGATTTTCCAAATCTGGGGCCCGATGTTGGTCACCACCGCATACAATGACGATGGACGATGGACGATAATTCATGGCAATCGTCCATCGTCCATCGTCCATCGTCTGTCATCCTTACGTCCGATGGTGAATGATCTCTGTGTCAAAAATCCGGTAAGTGGGGGAGGAAGCCATGACCAACGTTACGCGTGTGGGGTTCATTGGCCTGGGCATCATGGGGCAGCCCATGGCGCTGAACGTGCTTCGCGCCGGTTATCCTTTGACGGTGTGGAACCGTACGCCCGAGAAAGCCAAGCCCTTGCTGGCAGAAGGGGCTACGTGGGCGGATTCCCCGGCAGAGGTAGCCCGCGCGTCGGAGATTATCATCACCATCGTTGGCGACACGCCCGATGTGGAGGAGGTCATCCTTGGGCCACAGGGCATCATCCACGGCGCGCGGCCCGGAGCGGTAGTCATTGACATGAGCACCATCTCACCCCATGCCACCATGCGCATCGCCGCGCGCCTGGCCGAGCAGGGCATCGACATGCTGGACGCGCCCGTAAGTGGAGGGGATATCGGCGCGCGCGAGGGTACGCTCTCCATCATGGTCGGGGGAAAGCCAGAAGTCTTCGAACGGTGTTTGCCCCTTTTTCGGGCCATGGGGAAGCGCATCACTCACGTGGGGCCCAACGGCGCGGGCCAATTCACCAAGTTGGTGAATCAGATCATCGTCGTGGGGAACACGTTGGCCATGGCCGAGGGGTTGGTGTTCGCGGCCAAGGCCGGCCTGGATCTGGAAAGGGTGTTGGAAGCCGTGTCGGCAGGGGCAGCGGGCTCGTGGATGCTTACCCATCGCGGCCCCCAGATTATCGAGGGCGATTTCCGGCCCGGGTTCACCGTGCGCCTTCAACAGAAGGATGTGCGCCTGGTGCTGGAGGCCGCGCGCGAGATGTCCGTTCCTCTGCCGGGGACCTCTCTCATTCACCAACTCTACCACGCGGTGGAAGCGCGCGGTTTGCACGAGGAGGGCAATCACGCGTTGGTCAAGGCCCTGGAATGGTTGGCCGGTGTGGAAGCGCGCAAGCGTTCTGGTGAGCAATCCTAAGTTTTGCCTTGCTTCCCGCCGTTATATAATGAGAGCGGGCCCAGGAATGTTGGTGGAGTGGTCTGATTTTCAAGATAAGGAGGAGATACAGAATGCCGAATTTTGGTGTCCCTGAATTACTGATTCTGCTGCTCATCGTCGTGATCTTCTTTGGCGTCGGGCGGTTGCCGGAGTTGGGTGGCGCGATCGGTAAGAGCATTCGCGAGTTCCGGCAGGCCATGTCCGAGGAGAAGACGGAGGAACCCAAGGCCCTCTCCGGGAGCGAGGAAGGAAAGTCCGAGTGAAGTCGTGGGCGCGTGGATCGTCGCTTCTCTGGCCGGTGAGGATACGGAGGCTACTCTGGCGCTGGCCCGTCGCGTTCGACCTTGGGTGGACGCGGTCGAGTTGCGCTTGGATTTGATGCAGGCCTTCGACCTGAAACGGCTCCTGAGCGCGATCGCGCTGCCCGCGATTGTGACGGTGCGCCCCTTGCGCGAGGGAGGGCGCTACTGCAATGGCGAAGAGGAGCGGCTTCGCCTCCTGCGGGAGGCAGCAGCGCAAGGGGCGGCTGCGGTGGATGTGGAGTGGGATGCTGCGGACCGGCTGGGGGACGTTGGCTCGGCCCGGCGGATCGTCTCCCGCCACGTTTTCGACCACACGCCCTCGGATTTGGAAGGGCTTTACACAGATGTGGCCCGGCGCGGGGGCGACGTGGTGAAGGTAGCCACCTACGCGCACACCCTCGAGGACGCGTTGCGGGTGTGCCACCTGCTTGCCCATGCCCCTCTCCCGACCATAGCCATTGCCATGGGGGAAGCGGGCCTCATTTCCCGGCTTATTGCTCCCTGGTTTCCCAACGCCTTTCTGACGTTCGGCGCTTCCTCGCGGGAGCAAGCGGTTGCTCCGGGCCAGGTGGCCGTGCAGGATATGCGCGAACAGTACCACGTGCACCGACTGCGGCCGGGGGTTCAGGTGTTTGGGCTCCTGGCTCCCGACGTGAACCGTTCCCCTGAGGTGGCGCGAGTCAATCGGGCGTGGGCCGAGGAAGGGCGCGACGCAGTGCTATTGCCCTTGCAAATGACCCCGCACGATGATGTGCAGCGAATCCGGGCCATAGCTACGTTACTGGGGATCCAAGTCATAGAGAACGTGCGTAACCTGTAATGCAACTGGCTCCCCACCTCCCAAACGAGGCGAGCAAGCGAAGCCCCTGTTCGGCCTGTGAGATTTTCACCCTTTCATCTCAAACGGAGGAGGTGACCAATGGCTACCCACAAGGAAGTCGGCACATCCGACACCCCGCGCACGGAAGTCGTTATCTCGCCCGGTGAGGCTGTGTGGCTCTGTCGGTGCATGAAGTCCAAGAAGTACCCCTTCTGCGACGGCACCCATAAGCAAATCGAGGGATTTGGCCCGGTGAAGGTCGAGTGTGGGAAGGCTGAGTAGAAGCACAGGTTGTGCCCTGGCCCCCACCCCTTGATGAGGCACATATCCGTACAGATGCACGGGGGCTCGTAAAGGAAAAGGAGAGTCTGTATGTTGTGGCTCGGCGAAGCCGAGTCACAACATACAGAGGTTCACCAGAGCATGAAGGGCCCCACACGGAAATGGCCCACCAACCCCCAAGCAGCCAATCCTCGCAAGGCCATCTGTACCCCAAAGAGCAGAATGAGGAGCGCGGCCAGTGTGCGCGCGCCCTGCCGCAGCGTCACCCCCCCCCGAGTCCCGATCCATCCGGTAGCAACGGTGGCCGGTACGGTGCCCACCCCAAAGGCCAGCATCACCAGGCCCCCTTGCCAGGGCGAACCCGCGGTGGAGGCGATGAGAAGGGCGCTGTACACCAGCCCACAGGGGAGCATCCCCCACACAAGCCCGAGGGCCAAAGGACGCCAGGGGCTGCGCCCGGTCGCGGGATGGGTCATCGCGCGCACGGCTTGCCCCCAGCGGGAGGTCAGGTTGCCTACCAGGGTCTCAACGGGTGGGACTTTGCCCAGAGTAGCAAGGGCCATATAAAGGAAGACGGCAGCGAGTACAAGGGCGATTCCTCCCTGCGCGTAGCGAAATAGAGCAACGTCGTGTCCCTCAGCGCCCGGGGGGGATGGGGAGCCGGGGGCCACACAGGTGGATAGGAAGGCTACCAGGCGGGCGAAAAGGTGGCCCAGCAGGGTCACCGCGGCACCGAGGAGCGCGTAGGTGGTCAAACGCCCCACGTGAAGGAGGGCCATCCACAGGGCGAGACGGTGTGAGGGCAACCTCGCCGCGCGCGCCGGTCGAGTAAGCAGGATGCTGACCGGCCCACACATGCCCACGCAGTGCCCAAGGCTACCGAACAGGCCCAGTAAGAAGGTCGTGAACAGCCCATTGACCAGCGTGGGTAGCAAGGGACCCCCCTTATACGGAATTCTTGAGGACGTCTACGATGGCCTGGGCAATGTAGTCCACATTGTTCTCGTTGATGCCGGCCACGTTGATGCGTCCCGATCTCACCATGTAGATGGAATAGCGCTCGCGCAGAGCGTCCACCTGTTCCGGCGTGAGCCCGGTGTAGGAGAACATGCCCCGCTGCCGGACGATGAAGGAGAAGTCGCGCGGTGCGCCCTTTTCCTGCAGCGTCTCCGCCAGCAGGTGACGCATGGCGTGAATCCGTCGGCGCATGGCAGCCACTTCCTCTTCCCACATGCGCCGTAGGTGAGGGTCGGTCAGCACGGTGTGGACGATCTTGGCGCCGTGCGCGGGTGGGGTGGAGAAGTTGGCGCGAATCACCTTCTTCAGGTGGCCGCGTACCGCCTCCGTGGCCTGAGTATCGGAGGTAACCACGGTGAGTGCGCCCGCGCGTTCACTGTACAGGCCAAAATTCTTGCTAAATGAACTGGCGATAAGGACTTCTGGACAGTGCTCTGTCAGGATGTGCACGCCTCGGGCGTCCTCGGCCAGCCCGTCGCCAAACCCTTGATAGGCGAAATCCACCATGGGAACAAATCCTTGTTCTGCCGCCAATCGAGCCACCTCCTCCCATTGCTCCGGGGTAAGGTCGGCCCCCGTGGGGTTGTGGCAGCACCCATGGAGGAGCAGGATATCCCCCCTGGGGATGTGGGCAATGGCCTCGCGCATGGCCTCGAAGTCCACGCCCAGGGTGTGGGGGTTGAAGTACGGGTAAGTGCGCACCTTCAGGCCGGCGGCTTGAAAGATGTTGGGGTGATTGGGCCAGGTGGGCTCGCTGACCCAGACGGTGACGTCCGGGCGTGTGCGGGCAAGGAAGTCTCCGGCAATGCGCAGCGCGCCCGTGCCCCCCGGCGCCTGGACGGTGACAGCCCGCCTCTCAGTGATGATGGGGTGGTCGGGCCCGAAAACAAGCCCCTGTACCACATCGGCCAGCCCGGGCAGGCCGTCGATGGGCAGATAGGTCTTGCTTTCCTCGTTCTCCAGGATCCGCCGTTCGGCCTCCCGTACACAGCGGAGAATGGGGGTGCGCCCCTGGGCGTCCCGGTAGACCCCGGCTCCCAGGTTCACCTTGTTGGGGTTAGGATCTTTCTTGAACGCCTCGGTCAGGCCGAGAATGGGATCGGGCGGAATGGGCGTTAGGGTTTCAAACATACGAAGTCCTCCCCTTCATGCTTTGCAATGTGCCCATTATACCGAGGAGGAGGGGGAGGAGGGAAATTCCTTTGGGGATGCATGCCGTTCATATGTTCCTCTTTGCTCTCCAAAGTTGACACTCCCCTCAAGTGTGAGTATACTCCTTTTGCCTTCATAAGCCCCCATATGTAGTGGTGTTGAGTGGGTCAACCCCCTATATATAGGGTGGCAAGGACAAAATTTTCTCCGTAGGGTAATCGCGAGGTTCTTCCACACGTACAAGGAGTGGCGCGGTGATTTGTCCCTATTGTGGGCATACCGAGTCGTATGTTGTTGATACCCGTGATACCGGACGTGCGATTCGGCGTCGGCGCGAGTGTCGCAAGTGCGGCAAGCGTTTCACCACGTATGAGCAAGTTGTGCTCTCGGTGCTTGTGGTCAAGCGTGACGGACGGCGAGAGCCATTTAGTCGCGAAAAAGTGCTGCGCGGATTGCGTATAGCGTGTGCCAAGCGCCCTATTCCGGCCGAGGCCATTGAGGGCATTGTTGATCAGGTGGAAGAGTTCGTTTATAGTCAGGGGAAACGGGAAATTCCCAGCAGTGTCATAGGCAATTTTGTGCTTGAGCGTTTGAAGGATGTGGATCCAGTTGCCTACATTCGCTTCGCCACAGTGTACCTCCAGTTGCCAGACTTGGATGCAGTGCGTGCTGAAATCGATCGCCTTTTAGGCGCGGTGGAATCCTCTCGCCCGTAATGGTGCTTGCATAGGTGTGATATAGTCCCCTCTCACTTGCTGCTTGTGTAATCCGTTCACCAGCCGGACGCGCGGGATGCGCGCTTGTGGACTTAGATCCAATGGATGATCGTATCTGAGGCGGTGAGGTTGGAAAATTCCATGGAGGAGGAGCCCATGATTACGAAAGAATACGAACAGAGGATGAAAAAAGAAGTCATTCGCCAGGAAAACATCCCTTGGGATGACGCATCCGACGAACTGGAACTCTCCGCCAACAGTTTGCGGGTGTTGGCGAAGCGATATTTACGTAAGAACTTGGAAGGCGAAATCGTTGAAACTCCGGCTCAAATGTTCCACCGAGTGGCTTACCACGTCGCATTACCCGACAAGGAGTGGGGTGGAGACGTGGAGGCAACGACCAGGAAGTTTTACGAGATGCTCACCAAGTTCCGCTTCATGCCCAATTCGCCCACCTTCACAGGCGCGGGCACGCCCCTGGGACAACTGGCGGCCTGTTTTGTACTTCCTATAAGCGATGACATGGGCAAGGAGCCCGACGGCATTTTCATGACCCTGCGCAACGCGGCACTCATTCAGCAGACAGGCGGCGGCAACGGCTTTTCCTTCTCCCGCCTGCGCCCCAAGGGAGATCGGGTGAGCACCAGCGCGGGAGTGGCCACGGGCCCGGTGGGGTTCATGAAAGTGTATGACATGGCTTTTGATGTAATCTCCCAGGGCGGCGTCAGGCGGGGTGCCAACATGGCTGTGCTGCGCGTCGACCATCCGGACGTGCTGGAGTTCGTGCGCTCCAAGGAGAAGGAGGGAGAACTCACCAACTTCAACATCTCCGTGGCCCTGACGGACGAGTTCATGCGCGCGGTCGAGGAGGACCGCGAGTTCGACCTGGTGAACCCGCGCGATGGCAAGGTGTGGAAGACCGTTCGCGCGCGCGACCTCTTCGACGAAATCGTGCGCCACGCCCACCACAACGGCGAGCCGGGCGCGCTCTTCATCGACACCGCCAACCGCAGCAATCCCCTGCCCCACCTGTACGAACTGGAAGCGACGAATCCGTGCTTTGT
>JALWHQ010000238.1 GCA_026983525.1 Anaerolineae bacterium
GATGGGGACGGGCGAGAGGGCTACGAGATAAGAATAGATGCGCCCGAGAGCACGAACCGCCTGGGCGGCATATCTTATGGCAAGATGAAGCTCATGGTGCTCAGAACCGGGGAACAGAAGGTAATTCTTGCTGAACCAGTGCTCATGTTGCCCCTGAACGGCGACAGGTTACAGGTGGAACTGGGGAGTGATGAGGAAGAAGGTCTGTCCATAGATATGTTGGTGAGGCGGTACTTTATCGATGAAAACGCCGCAGAAGTTGAGAAAAGCCACCATGCATGTGCGGTAGATGCGACATCTGGTCGAAAAAGCGCCATGAACTATCCTTATGGAGATGAAAACTGCTGTGGGGGATATTGTACAACCGGCCCCTACAGGAAATATCAGTGTTGTGGTGTGGTTTGGTGCTGCATTTGCGGTCCTTGTTGTCAGGTCAGGTAATGTCGTCCACCGCGTTTCTTGCCATAAGTGCCTGCTGAATATGACAGGAAGCCCGTAAGCGCCACGAAGGAGTAATACAAGGCCCAGACTGGTGCTCCTACTTTTTTTTCAGTTCGTAGAGCAGTTCCAGGGCCTGACGGGGCGTCAGTTCGTCAGGGTCGATTTCCTTCAGTCTGTCCAGGGCTGGTGATGAGGGCGCCGGCGGTTCTTCCGCCAGTTGCAGGGCAAGCTGGGGCGTGTCCCGCTCCGCGTGCCGCCGCGCCGCGTTCTCCAGCTCCCGCAGGCGTTTGCGCGCCCGCTGTATGACTTCCCTGGGCACCCCCGCCAAGGCCGCCACCTGCAGGCCGTAACTCTGGTTGGCCGGGCCTTCCTTCACCGCATGCATGAACACGATGCCTTCGCCGTGCTCCACGGCGTCCAGATGCACGTTGGCCACGCCGGGATGCTCCTCGGGCAGGGTGGTCAATTCAAAATAATGGGTGGCGAACAGGGTGCAGGCCTGGATGCGGGTGGCCAGCTCCACGGCGCAGGCCCAGGCCAGGGACAGGCCGTCGAAGGTGCTGGTGCCGCGTCCCACCTCGTCCATGAGCACCAGG
>JALWHQ010000239.1 GCA_026983525.1 Anaerolineae bacterium
CTATAAACATGCTTTCACCTAAAGCCAAGAGGAAACAGGTGAGACTTGAGTTTGAAAGCTCTCTGAACGGGGAGAGGCTCTTTACCTTTCCATGGCAGGTAGAACAGGTCTTGATAAACGTTATAGACAACGCCATTGACGCCTCACCCAGAAACGGTAAGGTCAGCGTAAGGCTCCTGAAGGAAAACGGTAGTATAGTCTGGAGGGTTGAGGACGAGGGACCGGGCATAGAAGAGCTTGAGAAGGTGTTCAAACCCTTTTACACCACCAAACCTTACGGAACAGGTCTGGGACTACCCTTGGCGAGGAGGTTCATGCGTAACCTCGGCGGAGATGTTAAGATACAGAACAGACCTGAGGGGGGAACTTTGGTGGAGATATACGTATCAGAGGGAAGGACATGAGGGTTCTCGTTGTTGAGGACGAGAAGGACTTCAGAGAGCTCCTGACAGAACACCTGCGAGGTCTTGGCTACCAGACGGAAGGCGCGTGTGACCTTGAGGAAGCCTATGAGGTACTTGAAGAGAGGGATTTTTCCGTGGTTTTGCTTGACCTCTTCTTGCCAGATGGCAACGGAATGGAACTCCTGAAGTGGATAAGGGAGAACTCAGCCCTTACGGAGGTAGTTGTTATAACAGGACACGGTACCATAAAGACCGCCGTGGAGGCTATAAAGCTCGGAGCCTATGACTTCCTGACGAAACCATGCTCGCTCAAGGAGGTTGAGATAACCATAAAGAAGGCTGTTGAGTCAAGGGGAATAAAGAGGGAAAACCTCCTCTACAAGAAGGAAAAGAGGCTATCCCTTGATTACGGGGGGTTCGTCTTTGAGAGCAGGGCTATGAAGGAGGTAATAGAGAAGGTTGATAGGATAGCCTGCTCCGACTGTCCGGTGTTAATAACGGGTGAGAGCGGTGTGGGTAAGGAAGTGATCGCCAGCATAATCCACAGGAACAGCGACAGGGCGGACAGGCCGATGGTTACTCTTAACATAGCTTCTGTGCCAAAGGACCTTATTGAGGCTGAGCTTTTTG
>JALWHQ010000240.1 GCA_026983525.1 Anaerolineae bacterium
CGAGTACTACGACTTCATCTTCATCGACGAGTGCCACCGCTCCATCTACAACCTGTGGCGCCAGGTGCTGGAATACTTCGACGCCTTCCTCATCGGCCTCACCGCCACCCCCTCCAAGCACACCTTCGGCTTCTTCAACCAGAACCTGGTCATGGAGTACACGCGCCAGGAAGCGGTGGCCGACGGCGTCAACGTGGACGGCGAGGTCTACCGCATTCGCACCCGCATCACCGAGGAGGGGAGCGTTATCGAGGCGGGCTACAAAGTCCCCAAGCGGGATCGCCTCACCCGCCGGCAGCGGTGGGAAGTACTGGAAGAGGACTTGCCCTACGACCCCTCAGACCTGGACCGCACCGTGGTGTCCGAGAGCCAGATTCGCACCATCATCCGCACCTTCAAGGAAAAACTGTTCACCGAGATCTTCCCCGGCCGCCGCGAGGTGCCCAAGACCCTCATCTTTGCCAAGGACGACAGCCACGCCGAGGACATCGTGCACATCGTGCGGGAGGAGTTCGGCCGCGGAGACGATTTTGCCAAGAAGATTACCTATCGGGTGACGGGCGTCAAGCCCGAAGACCTCATCGCCGAATTCCGCAACAGTTACCTGCCCCGCATCGCGGTCACGGTGGACATGATCGCCACGGGCACGGACATCAAGCCCATCGAGGTGCTCCTCTTCATGCGCGCGGTGAAATCCCGCGTCCTCTTCGAGCAGATGCTGGGCCGGGGCACGCGCGTCATCGACCCCACCGAGTTGCAGGGCGTGACCCCCGACGCCACGGTCAAGGACCGGTTCGTTATCGTGGACGCGGTGGGCGTCACCGAGCAGCCCTTGTTCGACCCCCAGCCCATGGAGCGCAAGCGCTCTGTGCCCCTGAAGAAGTTGCTGGAGCAGGTGGCCCTGGGCGCGGTGGACGACGACGACATCTCCTCCCTGATTGCGCGTCTGAAGCCACTGCAGCGCAAGTTGACCCCCGAGCACGAAGGCCACACCCGCGCTGTGAACCGCGGGGCCAGCATGGGCAACCTGCCC
>JALWHQ010000241.1 GCA_026983525.1 Anaerolineae bacterium
ATGCGCGGGTATGGACTCGCCCAGCACACGCAGCGCCGCACCGACGCCGCGGTCTCCGTCATCATGGACCGACTGGTGGGGCTGCTGGCTTTTCTCACCGCCGCGGTGCTCGCGGGTTCCCTGGTCACCCTCACGGCCAGCGACCTCGCGCGGACCACCGCCGCTCTGCGCAACGTGCGCACACTGACCGGCATAGCGTGGATAGGAGAGGTGGGGCTGGTTGTCGGCACGGGCCTTTTGCTCAGCCGACGGACAAAACGATGGGTGGAAGAGGGGATGGGACACGTGCCCCTCATCCGCAATTTCGTGCCCTTTTTCCAGCGTGTGGCTTCTGCCATCAACGCGTATCGCCACGCGTATGGCGCCATTCTCCTGGGCATGACCGTGTCGTGGACCGTGCTGTTTCTCACCACCGTGGAGAACTGGCTCCTGGTCGAGGCCCTGGCGCCGGGGGCTATGCCGTTTATGTACGTGCTCTTGCTTAACCCGCTCATTGCTTTTGCCCTGCTCATTCCCCTTTCCGTGGGTGGATTGGGCATCGGCCAGAGCGCTTATGTGTTCTTTTATGGACTGGTGGGCATTGCGCCGGCTACGGCGTTGGCGATTTCTCTTCTGCACCAGATCATCGTGTACGTGGGAAGTCTGCCGGGGGCATTCCTCTGGCTCCGCAGACGTTAGGGAACTTCAACTACTGGTGAGGCCGTCCCTATGGTAAAATCATGGTGCACGTGACCTCGCGACAGGGAAGAAGACGCATGACATCGGTGCTTCAATTTGTAGCCGAAAATGATGTGTGGTTTACCCGCCTCTTCTTGGCCGGTGCGCTCCTTATGCTGCTTGGCTTCCTCTTCGCGGCCAGGGATTACCACATATACCGCAAGGAGAAGTCGCTTCTGGAAGATGTAGCCTATGTGCACATGTGGCGTTACGGTGTGGCCATTTTATTCTTCCTGCTTCTCGCGGGGGGCGTGCAGGTCGTCAAGCGCGCGGCCCCCGCGAGAAGCAGGAAGAATAAAATGGCCACACCGTAAC
>JALWHQ010000242.1 GCA_026983525.1 Anaerolineae bacterium
CCCTGCCACCCGCGCTATAATACCCCCAACCAGACCACCCGACCCGCGCGGAGGCGCCATGAAACTCATCGCCGACCTGCACATCCACTCCCACTACTCGCGGGCCACCAGCAGGAACCTCACCATCTCCCACCTCGCGCTGTGGGCCCAGCGCAAAGGCGTGCACATCGTTGGCACGGGCGACATCGCCCACCCGGGGTGGTTGCAGGAACTCAAGGAGACGCTGGAGCCCGCGGAGGAGGGATTGTTTCGGCTGAAGGGCGAGGTCGCGCGCGCGGTCGCCCGCGACGTCCCCCCCGCCTGCCAGGGCACCGTGCGCTTCATGCTCGCGGGCGAAATCAGCACCATCTACAAGAAGAACGGCCGCGTGCGCAAGATCCACCACGTCGTCTTCGCGCCCTCCTTCGATGCGGTGGAGAGATTGCAGGAGCGCCTCGAGCGCATCGGCAACATCCGCGCGGACGGCCGGCCCATCCTGGGGCTGGACTCGCGCGACCTGCTGGAAATCCTGCTCGAGATCGACGAGCGCTGCTACCTCATCCCTGCCCACATCTGGACCCCCTGGTTCGCGCTGCTGGGCTCCAAGTCGGGCTTCGATTCGGTGGAGGAGTGCTTCGACGACCTGACCCCGCACATCTTCGCCCTGGAAACGGGCCTCTCATCCGACCCGCCCATGAACTGGCGCGTCTCCGCGCTCGACCGCTACACCCTCGTCTCCAACTCGGACGCGCACTCGCCCCAGAAACTGGCCCGCGAGGCCAACGTGCTCGACACCGACCTCAGTTACGACGCCATCTTCGACGCCATCAAGGCGGGCGACCCCAGCCACTTCCTGGGCACCATCGAATTCTTCCCCGAGGAAGGGAAGTACCACTACGACGGCCACCGCAAGTGTGGCGTGGTGTGGGAGCCGAAGACGACCATCGCCAACGGCGGGCGCTGCCCCGTGTGCGGCAAACCCGTCACTGTGGGCGTCATGCATCGCGTGGAGGAACTCGCGGACCGCCCCGAGGGCCAGCCCAAGCC
>JALWHQ010000243.1 GCA_026983525.1 Anaerolineae bacterium
GGACACGCGTGGGAAGGGGTGGCCGTTGATGTCACCTGTCACGGGGAACTGATCGTACAGGTGGGGGATGAACGGCGCATCGTGCGGGCGGGAGACGTGAGCATCCGCCCCGTGGAGTAAGTAAGTGGACACAAATCATTGACCATCGGATGTACGGATGACAGACGATGGACCATAGACGATGGACGATAGATGACAATTGAAGGCTATCGTCCATCGTCTATGGTCTATCGTCGGCTGGTTGCCCATGTAAACTTAATTTTTGTACTGGCACTTAGGTGTCCCCTCTCTACCCCCTTTCTGGGAACACCCGTCGCGCCCACATGACGGGCGCGACTTCGGCCACCAGCATCCCGGCCACGATGAGACTTCCCCCCACGATGGTGCGCGTGGTGATGGGTTCTGCCGCCACCAGGAAACTGAAGAGGGCAGCGAACACCGGCTCCATGCTAAAGATGAGGGCTGTGTGGGAGGGTGTCGTAAAGCGCTGGGCCAAGGTCTGCACGGTGAATGCCAGGGTCGAGGCGAGTAAACCCGTGAAGACCGCGGCGAAGAGCATTTGTCGGTTGAGTGGGGGCCAGGGCCATTCCCAGAGCAGGCTGATTGCGCCGCTGAGCGCAGCCGTGGTTGCCAGTTGCCCCAGGGTGAGCAACAGGGGAGCGTGGCCCGGCGCGAGTTGACCGGTTATGAGAATGTGCAGGGCAAAGGAGATGGCACAGAAGAAGACGAGCACATCGCCAAACTGGGGCCGCAAATCGCGGTTCAGGGAAAGCAAGGCCAGCCCCGCAGTGGCCAGAATGACCCCCCACCACACGCTCGGTTCGGGCGATTTACGCACCAACAGGGCAGCCAGTGTGGGCACAATCACTACGGAAAGACCGGTGATGAACCCGGCCTTCGCCGGTGTCGTATATTGAAGACCAAATGTTTGGAAGCCGTAGCCCGCGGTGAGGGCCAGCCCTAACAACGCCCCGGCCGCCAGGGCGCGCGGGCCGCGTTTGGCCCCTTCTGGCCGGAAGAAGTGAAACCGCCTCTCCAGCCACGGCCAAAGCGGCACCAGACTTAAAGCAGCCAGGGTAAAGCGAATGAAGAGGAAGGCAAACACGGGAAAGGCAGACACCGCTTCCTTCACCATGACAAAGGTGCCGCCCCATATGGCGGTCACCAACAGCAGAGATAAGTCGGCGAGGATTTGGCGGCGATTCATCGTTCGTAACGTATCGTGAGAGGGAGGAAAGACGCGTTACAGGTCATATCATCTACCCCCGCGCGGCCCGCTCGACCGCGTCGATAATCTTGACGTACCCTGTACACCGGCACAGGTTGCCCGTCAGGGCCTGGAGGATGTCGTCGCGGGTGGGGGTGGGGATTTCCTCCAGCAACTTGGCCGCGGACATGATCAGGCCCGGGGTGCAGTAGCCGCACTGGACCGCGCCCGCGCGCACGAAACTCTCCTGCACGGGGTGCAGGCGCCCCTCGCGGGCCAGCCCTTCTACGGTGACAATCTCCGCGTCCTGTGTGCGTGCCGCGGGCACCAGGCAACTCATCACGGCCACGCCGTCCAGCCACACCGTGCACGCGCCGCACTCCCCCTCCGCGCAGCCTTCCTTCACCCCGTGGAAGTGGCCCACCTCCCGCAGCGCGTTCAGCAGGGTCATGCCCGCGGCGTTGGGCAGCGTCACCTTCTGCCCGTTGATGGTCGCCTCCACCGTGTCCGACGCAGTGAGGGTGAAGTGCGGGGCCGCGCCCGCGGTGAAAGGCACGCGGCCATTCCACGTGCCCCAGAGCAAAGGCGCACGCCGCGGCCAGCCGTACTTCTCCGTGCCCTCGCGCAGGGCGATGAGCGCGCGGCGCACCAGCACCTCGACCATGGCGCGACGGTATTCGGCCGTGCCCCGCACGTCGTCGATGGGGCGTGCCGCGGCCGCGGCCAGCCGTGCCGCTTCTTCGATGTGCGCGTCCGTCAGCGGGAAGCCGCGCAGTGTGGCTTCGGCCTCGGGCGCGCGGATAATCGTGGGCGCGACCGAGCCCAGGGTGATGCGGGCATCGACCACGGGGACGCGCGCCCCAGGTGCCTGCCCCGCTTCCAGGTCTTCGGCAAAGGTGAGGACGACCGCCGCGTTGACCACGGAGATGGCCTGGGCGCGGCGCAGGCCCAACTTGAGGAAGGTCCCCCGCTGGTTGGCCCGCATGGCGGGGAACTGGATGTCCACGAGCATTTCGTCGGATTGCAGCGCGGTCTTGCGCACGCCCAGGTAGAAGTCGGGGAAGGCAAGGGTGCGGCGTCCGCGCGTGGAGGCCAGCACGACGCGCGCGCCCATGGCCCACAAGGGGGGGATGGTGTCGTTGGCGGGCGAGGCCGTGATCAGGTTGCCGGCCACCGTGCCCCGATTGCGAATCTGGGGCGCGCCCACCTCGTAGCACGCGCGCGCCAGCGGGAACGCGAGGTCGGCCATGCGCGCGTCGGCCACCACGTGGTTATGCGTGACCAGCGGCCCCAGGTGCACGGTGCCGTCGGGGTCGACGGTGACTTGTTCCAGGCCGGGGATGCGGGTGATGTCGATGAGGACGTCGGCCCGCCGCACGCCCCGTTCCAGTTCGAGGAGGAGGTCGGTGCCGCCCGCGACGATGCGGGCGTGGGGCGCGTGCTCGGCGAGAATCTCCAACGCCTCGGCCACGTTGGACGGGCTATAATATCGTTGCCACATCAGCGCCTCCTTGGAAGGTGGAGTGGTAATTGGTCATCGCCTCCGGAATTGTGTACACTTGGGATGGTGTGAAATGCGTGATGCGTGATCCGTGATTTACGCATTACGCATTTCGCATCACGCATCACGCATCACGTTTCACGCATCACAATGACACGCCTGCAGTCTACACTTATATGCAACCATCACGACCGAACCTTACCGCCAACCGAGGCCAACCCATGCGCTATCTCTGGACACCCTGGCGGATGGAGTTCATCCGCAGCCCGAAGCCTGACGTGTGTGTGTTCTGCGCCAAGGTCCACGCGGACGATGATGTCGAGCACATCGTGGCCCGCGGGGAACGGGTGTATGTGACGCTAAACAAGTATCCCTACAACAACGGCCACTTGCTGGTCATCCCCTATGAGCACGTGCCCAGCATTGAAGACCTGGACGACGCGACCCTGCTCGAGATGATGCAGATGACGAACAAGGCCATTCAGGCGCTGCGCGCGGCCATGCAGCCACACGGCTTCAACGTGGGCATCAACCTGGGGGCCGAAGCAGGCGCGGGCATCCGCGAACACGTCCACCTGCACATTGTGCCCCGCTGGGCCGCGGACTCCAATTTCATGACCATCCTGGCCGACACGCGCACCATTCCCCAGTTGCTGGATGAAACGTACCGCGAACTCAAGGCCCATTGGCCCAAAGATGACGCGTAACGATTGACGAGTGACGATTACGGCCGTTTGCCTGGGGTCAATTCTATAATTGGTAGGGGCCAAGTGACAAATGCCTTGACGCTCCCCCGCGCCAGTGGTAGAATGAAATGCTTCCCCCACATGACCAGTACCATATACCCGATGCCCGATACCTAATATCGAACATCCATCAATCAAGGAGGCCACGATGCCCAAACAGTGTGTCGCCCTCTACATGCAGGACAAGCACGACCTACGCACTGAGGCCATTCCCTACGTCAAGTACGCGGAGGAAAAGGGGTTCGACGCGGTCTGGCAGGCCGAGTCCCGTTTGGTCCGTGATGCCATCGTGCCCATGGCTGCCTACGCCGCGGTGACCGACCGTATCAAGATAGGCAGCGGTGTCATCAACTGCTGGACGCGTAACCCCGCCCTCATCGCCAGCACCTTCCTCACCCTGGACGACCTGGCGCCCGACCGCATCATGCTGGGCATTGGCGCCTGGTGGGAGCCCCTGGCCAGCAAGGTGGGCGTGAACCGTCGCAAGCCCCTCAAGGCCATGCGGGAAATTGTTACGGTGGTGCGCCGTTTGCTCAACGCGGAGCGGGTCACCTTCCACGGCGAGTTCGTCAACGTCACCGACATCATGCTCGACGTGGTGTACGGCCGCAAGGGCCCGCGCAATGTGCCCATCTACATCGGCGCCACGGGCATGAAGATGATGGAACTGGCTGGGGAGATTGCGGACGGCGTGCTCCTCAACTACCTGGTGTCTCCCAAGTACAACGAGATGGCTATGGAGCACCTGGAAATCGGCGCCAAGCGCGCGGGCCGCAGCATCGACGACGTCGACCGTCCCCAGTTGGTCGTCTGCTCGGTAGACTACGACCGCAAGAAAGCGCTGGACAACGCGCGCAAACTGGTCACCCAATACCTCGGCCAGCAGCCCCACATTATGAAGGCCAGCGGCGTCGACCAGGAACTCATCGACGAGATCAACCGCATCCTCACCTGGCCCGCCACCGAGGAGCAGGTGGAAGAGGCCATGAAACTGGTGCCCGACGACGTGGTGCAACTCATCACCGCCAGCGGCACCCCCGACGAAGTGCGGCGCAAAGTGCGCGAATATTGTGAGGCGGGATGCACGTGCCCCGTCCTCTACCCCCTGGGCGATGACGTCAAACTGATGATCGACACGTTCGCGGAGGGGTTCTGAGGGTGTGGGTGGCTATAGCCCTCCATAGAGTTCCGAAGTCTCTCAGACTTCGGAACTCTATGGAGGAGGTAAGGTGACACATGGAACAAGCCGCGAGTTTGATCAACAGCCTGGCCTCTTTGTTGTGGCCACTTCTTGTGTTTTTTGTCCTGTGGAAGTTCGCGCCCGCGATCAGGGGAATCATCGAGTCCGCCCAGGCGCGCAAATTTACGCTGAAGATTGGGGGGCAGGAACTGACCATGGAGGAGGTCAGTCAGCAGCAGCAGAACCTGATCGCGGACCTGCAGTCGCAACTCAACGAACTCAGCAAGGCAGTGGAGGCCTTGCAACGCGGCCTCCAGGCCGAGACCCTGGAGGAGACCCAAGCGGTTGTCCCCCCTCAGCGGGAACATATCCCTTATCGTCTCCTGTGGGTCGATGACAATCCGAAAAACAACAGTTACTTCCTGCAACTCCTCTCCAACGCGGGGGTTCAGGTCGATTTGGCCCGCTCGACGGAAGAGGCGTTGAGCAAGTTGCGAGAAAAACGCTATCGGGCCGTCATCTCCGACATGGGACGATTGGAGGGCGGAGAATACAACGAAAGAGCGGGTCTGGACTTGATGAGAGAACTTCGGAAGATAGATCCTGAAGTCCCTGTGGCGTTCTACACTACCCACCGTTCTGTAGTTAGTAAAGGGAAATTGGCACGTGAGTTGGGAGCAACCGTGGTCACATCGTCCCCGACGACTTTGGTTGGTTTTCTAAAGGATGTATTCCCTGACTTGATAGAGGCACCATTATAAAATGTGCCCAGGGATGGAGATATGGTGTCGCGGCGTGAGTTCGAATACCGCCAGGAACAGGCGCGCGCGCTGGCCCGCAGCCTCAACGTGGAGGCGCTGGTCGTGGTGGGCCGCGCGTTCTACGACCGCCCAGGCAACCTCGCCTACCTGACCAACTACTTTCCACCCGAGCCCACGATGGTGTTCGGGGATGAGATGCGCGGCGCGGGCCACGGCGTGCTCCTCCTTCCCGTCAAGGGGGATCCCATTCTCTTCACCGTGAGCACAGCGCCCTCCCATGTGGCCGTGGACGACGTGCGGCCCACGACGAACCTGGGGAAGGCGCTCGTGGCCGCGCTGGAGGAACGCCGCCTGACGAGCGCGCGCATCGGCATCGCGGGCGCGGACATCATGCCCCTCACCCTGTACCTGGACGTGCGCCATCATGTGCCCGCGGTGGACTGGGTGGGTGTTGACCCCGCGCTGGACGAACTGCGCCGCGTGAAGAGTCCCGCGGAGCAGGAACTCCTGCGCGCGGCCGCGGACCTGGCGGACAAGGCCCACAGCGCGGCGCTGGCCCAGGTCGCCGCGGGCGCGACCGAGGCCGACGTGTGCGCGGCGGGCATTGCCGCGGCCATGCGAGCGGGCGCGGACTTCGTGCGCTATTTCCGCGTGCACACAGGCGCGGACAGCGCCATCTCCTTCCGCTGGCCCCAGGCCCGACTGGAACCCCTGCGCGAGGGCGACCTGATCACGCTGGACGTGATCGGCGCGCGGCAGGGGTACGGTTTCGACGTGCTGCGCACCACCGTGGTGGGCGAACCCAGCGAGGAGCAGCGCCGTGTGCTGGACGCGGTGCTGGCGGCCATTGAGGCCATGTTGGGCGTGCTGCGCGCAGGCATCAGTGTGGATGCCCTGGTGCGGGCAGGGTTGCGGGTGCTGGAGGAACGGGGGTATGGGCAGCACGCGCGCGCGTTCGTCGGCCACGGCATCGGTCTGGAGACGGTGGAATTGCCCTACCTCGTGCCTGGCAACGAGAGCCTCCTGCGCGCGGGGGAAGTGTTGTGCATCGAACCCTCGGTCGTCATCCCAGGCTGGGGCGGCGCGAGCATCGAAAACCAGGTCATCGTCACCGACGACGGCTACGAACTTCTCGACCACACCCCGCGCAAGTTATGGTAACGACGGTGTGACTGTAGGGGCAACGTATGCGTTGCCACATGCGCATCAAGTCAACGATTAAGTGTGTTGAAATTGTTGCGCTCTTCTATATAGACGCGCGTTCTCGTCTGACGCAAGTGAGGTATCCCGCCCCTGATGAGGCGCGACGTAGGTCGCACCTTGACGAGAAGAGTGAAATTCGTGTGGTGTGGGCGGGCTTCGCCCGCCCACACCACACGAATTTCACTCTTCTCAGGGGTACGACCTGGGTCGAGGCCCATGGAGGCCGGCCATCCTTCTTGCGTCATAACATGCCGAGACAGGAGAAGGGGCTCTTCGGCATTGCAAAACGCTTAACTTGCATCCCAATGGGGCGCAGCGTCGCTGCGCCCCTACAAGGGGTACCCCATGGGGCGACGCATGCGTCGCCCCTACTCACACACATATACAGGCATAGCCGATGAACTCCATCTTGACGGGCGATACATGGGCACACTCCCAACGTTATGTCACCCCTGAGGATGACTTGGCCCATCACGGCTTTGACCCCTCGGCGTTCGACCTGGGGGAGGCGTGCCTTATCACGTTCAGTTCCAGCCTTTTCCGTCACTTGCTCGCGCGATTTCCCCAGGTTGAGGAGGACATTCCTTGGCCTTATGAGACGACGCCCCTGCGCGTTTGCCTAACGCCATCGGGGCGCCGATTTGGCCTGCATTTTCCCTCCTACGGCTGCACGCGCATCGCCAATTCCCTGGAACAACTGCGCGCGTGCGGGTATACGTATATCTTTGGCCTGGGTCTGGGAGGCGCGCTTCAACCCCACCTCCACGTGGGGGACATCGTTCTGCTGGAAGGGGCAGTGCGCGGGGATGGCGCGTCTCGCTACTATGCGCCTGCTGAGTATCCCGCGATTGCCGATTTCACCCTGGTGGAAAGGTTGGCCACCATACTACGGCAGCATGACCAGCCGTTCCACTTGGGACTTTCCTTCAGCATCGATGCCCTCTATCGCGAAACTGCCCCGCTCATTGAACGCCTGCGAACGCTGGGCGTGTTGCTCATCGACTTGGAATCCTCGGCCTTCCTCACCATCGCCCGACGTTTGGGCCTGAAGGCCTGCTGGGCGGGCGTGGTCTCGGATCGCCTGGTGGACGAGAAGCACGAGGGCAATGTCCACGCAGAGCATATCATTGACAGGTTGACCCGTTTGGGGGATTATATGGTGGAGGCTATGGATGCGCTTTTGTGAGGGGGAATGAGCATGGAGCGAATTGTGGACAGGAAGTATGAGCGCACACTGTACAAGTTGCCCTTGATATTGGAGCCCCAACCCGAGGGAGGGTATACCGTTACCTGTCCTGTGTTGCCCGAATTGATCACGGAGGGCGATACGGTTGAAGAGGCCCTTGAGAATGTGAAGGATGCCCTTCGGGCCGTCATTGAGGCATATGAGGATTTGGGACGGCCGTTGCCTAAGGTACTGCAGATCGAGGAAGAAGGCGCCCCTATTTGGGTAGAAACCATCCTGGAGATCGTATGAAATATCGCGAGGTTGCGCGCAAGTTGCGGGCTTTAGGGTGTGAAGAACTTCCCCGTCGTGGTGGAGGCTCCCATCGCAAGTGGTACAATCCCCGCACGGATAGGATGGCGGTGATTCCCAATTGGGGCTCTAAGGATCTCAAAGTTGGAACCCTGCGCGCGGCTGTTCGACAACTGGGCTTGGATTGGGAGACATTCCTGAAAGCATAAAGGGAGGCGATGATGAAGCGTTATTCCTGGCTGCTTATCTTGCTCCTGTTGGCCGTTGTGCTCGTTGGTGTGGTGGTAGCCGCGCCCGCGGCAACGTTGCCCCCGCGCGGCACCGCAACCGACGTCACCCTCTGGATTCAGCCCCACGCGGGCAAGGCGCCCATCCTCGACGCCCTGGACAGCGCCCAGGACAACGTACGTCTCGTCTTCTACTCCATGACCGACCCCGACATCATCCAGAAGATTAAGGACACTGTGGCGCGCGGGGTTACCGTGCGCTTGATGCTGGAGAACAACCCGTACGGCGGCAGTTCCACCAACATCGACGTGGGCCTTGACCTGCAGAAGGCGGGCGTGCTGCTGAAATGGGCCCCGCGCGCGTTCCGCTACCTGCACGAGAAGGCCATCGTCGTGGACGACAAGGTCGCCTACATCATGACCCAGAACATGACCACCAGCGCGTTCACCGCCTCGCGCGAGTACATCGTGCGCACGGATGACCCGCGGTTGGTGGCCGAGGTCGCCCGCGTGTACGACGCGGACTGGAACCGCGACCCCATCGACCTGAAGGACGCCTACCTCATCTGGGCGCCCGACAACAGCCGCGAGCGCTTTGCCATGCTCTTCAACAGCGCGCGGCAGAGCATCTGGCTCGAAGAGCAGAACTCCCAGGATCCCCAGATCCTCCGTTTGCTGACAGATGCCGCGCACCGCGGGGTTGATGTACGTTTCATCTCCACCCCGCGCTGGCCCATTGAGGACGACCCCGACGAGATCGGGCGGGAGCAAATTCGACAGGCGGGCGGTCAGGTGCGCTACATCCTCGACCCGTACATCCACGCTAAGGTCTTCGTCATCGACGGCAAGTTGGGGTTTGTGGGCTCGCAGAACTTCACCACCAACTCCCTGGACAACAACCGCGAGTTGGGCATCCTCTTCTCCGACCGCGAGGCCGTCCGGCAAATGATCGACCAGTTCCTGGAAGACTGGGAGAAGGGGACAGAGGAACCATTCCCCACGGCTAAATTGCCCGTGCCCCCCGAAGGGTACATCGACCACACCAAGGCCAAGTTCTACCTCTTCCGTGACGATGTGCCTGTTCAGTTGACCGTCACCCACACCTACAACAGCGGTCGCGTCATCTGGCTCATGGGCAACGCGGACCAGGACGCCAACTTCAAGGTCGTCATTTTCCCCAGCGCGTACAGCCGCTTCCCTGGCTATCCCGACACGTTGCCCGATAAGTACTACTTCGGCAAGACTATTCGCGTGCGCGGGCTGATCAAACTCTACCGCGGCTGGCCCGAGATCATCGTCAACAGCCCTAAGCAAATAGAGATCGTCGAAGAGTGAAGGGAACCACACTCATGACAGCGGACACCACACCCGATTTTTGGGAAAGCCTAAGGCACATCGAAGACCGCCTGGAACGACGGTTACGATTCGTCGCGTGGCTGACCTCTATGCTCGAAAAGCAAGGGGTCACGGCCATCGTCGTGGGCGGCCATGCTCTGGAATTCTATACGTTGGGCGATTACACGACTGGCGACATCGACATGGTATGTGTGGATCTGACGACCGTCAGGGAGGTGTTGGAGAAGGCAAGGTTTCAGCGTGAGGGACGTCATTGGTACAGGGAAGATCTGGACATCGTCGTCGAATTTCCTGACACCACATTGGCGGGCTCTCGAGATCGAGTGGAACATGTGACTATCGGCGATCAAGTCGTACATATCATTGGAAAAGAGGATTTGCTCATCGACCGACTAAACGCTTGCGTACATTGGAAATCAGAGGAGGATTGCCGCTGGGCAAGGCGGTTGTTGTTCCTGTATGGGGAGGAGATGGATTGGGAGTATCTTCACAGGCGGGCTATCGAGGAGGGTACGATAGAAACCCTGGAACGATCGTGGGAGTCGGTAAAGGCGGGGGACCATGATACGGCTGGAGGAGCACCTCAAGCGTAGGGCAGAGTTTCGCAAGCGGCTTTTGCGCCTGAACGACCGGCGTCGTCCGGGGCGACGGCCCCGTGACGAGGAGAGTGAGCGCGTTCAGATGCGTTTGATGCGCGCCCGCTATGAGCGGTGGCTGAAGAGCGGCCGCCTGCAACGTCTGGGGCCGCGGCTTTGGCGCTTTAATCCCGAAATCCCCGACTTCCCCGACGAGTCCGTTCGCGACTGAAGTCTCGACCTACGCTTGGGATAGAGACTGCTGAAAGCGGCCTGGTCAGCAGAGTTCCGAACTCTTCAAGAGTTCGGAACTCTGCTGACGATTTACCTCACCACTACCTCGATGTCCAGCGTGTCCGCGCCCTTCTGGCTGAACCAGGCAATGTGCTCGCGCACCAAATCGAACTGAAGGATGTACGTCCCCGGCATCTCGGGCGCGTACACGTAAGGCCGCAGGCACCGCCGCTGGGTCGGGTAGAGCGTCGTCAGGAAGGGCGTGCGTTCCCCGTCGAGCACCACCATGTTCCCCGCCCGGTCCAGCCAGTGGTAACTGAGGAAGGTGGGGTGCCAGTCGATGGAGCGCCACCCCTGAGTGCCCACGTTCTGTAGGCAGACCTTCACGCGGTACACCTCGCGCGCGTCCATCCGCTTCGGCACCTGCGCGCTGAGCCAGCGCACGCGGTAGAACGCCTCGTCGTAGGCCGTGCGCAATTGACGGATTTTCTCCTCATCGTGGGGATATCCCCGGGCCAATAGGAGGACACCGTTGTCCCACGCCTTGAGCCCGAACTCGGGCTTGCGAATAAGCGCGTCCACACTCTCGTAGAAGGCGTAGAAATCCAGGGGCGCGTGTTCCGCGGAAAAGTCCAGATCGAGCAGAATTTCGTCGGCCACCTGGTCGCCCGACGGGTACAGGTACAGGTAGCGACGGTGGGCCAGGTGGGGCAGCAGGTTGCTCTGCGCGCTCAAGCGACTGTTGGGATCCACCTGGGCGATGACGCGGCGAATCGCCTCGTGGTGGGGACTCCACGTCCAGTAGGCGCTGAGGCGAAAGGCCCGGCCCGGGGGAAAAGGGCTGAAGAAGAAATCGACCAGGAGCACGCTGATGAGCACATAGAGGGCCAAGCCATACCCCCACAGGCGACGGTCGGGCGGGCGAACGTAGGCGATTTGGTTGTGCAGCCAGCGGATGCCGTGGGCCGCGGCCAGGAAGAGGAAGGGAAGAATGGGCGCGAAATAGTGGGCGCGCACCGTCCCCTGCCAGGCGGATTCGGCCAGCAGGTTGAGAAAGGTGAGGGGCGCGGCAGGCAGCAGCCAGGCCAGGGAGAAGAGGGGCAGCCAGCCCACGGGCGCGAGGAGGTCGAAGAACGTCTGTATCTTCTCGCGCTCGACGAGCAGTCCCACCAGGTCGCGCGGGTGGGTGAGCAAACCCACCATGATCTGTATGGGGCCTTCCCCATAGCGGCCAAACCGCTGGCCGATGAGGTTCACGGGGTCGGGGCCGTAGCGGGCTTCGGCCCAGGGTACGACGACGAAAAAGTCCAGGTAGAACCAGCCCACGGCCAGGGCGAGGGTCACCGCGGCCATGCGCCAGCGCCGTTCGTAGAGGAAGAGCAAGGCCATGCCCCCCAGGACGAAGGCCGCGTCCACCCGGCAGAGCAGCGCGCCCACCAGAGCCAGCACGAAGCCCCGCCAGCGGCGTTGATACCAGAAATACATGGCCCAGGTCAGGAAGAAGGGAGCCAACGCGGAGGGGTGGAAGTCGGCCATGGCCACGTAGTGCAGGGGCAGGTAGAGCAGGTAGGCCGCGGTGAGGAAGAGGGCCGCGCGCTGGGAGCGCAGGATCATGTACAGGGTGTGGTGTAAGGGCCAGGCGCTCAGGCCCAGGGCCAGCGCCTGAATGACAATGAGCACTATCGGCGTGGGGAAGAGGCGGTAGAGGGGCGCGATGAGCAGGAAGATGAGTTCGAGTTTGCCCGTGACCAGGCGGTTGGACACGGGGGGCGCGGGCGTGTACTCCTCGAAGAGGGGCGTGTACTCGAGCACCCGACCGTGGGCCGTGTTCCACGCGGCCTGGGCCATGGTGCCCAGGTCCAGGGCATGGCTGTTGAAACTCAGGTGGCGGGCGATGCCCAGCCCGCCGAAGGTGACGATGAAGAGGAGAATCATAGCCCAGAGCGCGCGCGGGTGCCGCCGCCACAGGATACTGCCAGGCGCAAGCAGGGGGGTCATCTGCGCGGTCAGGGTCAGGGCGATGGGCAGAATGAGGGTGTACGTCCACAGGGCGCTGCCGGGATTCGTGCCCAGGGGCGACCACGCGTAGCGTACGATGTTGAGCGGGGTGAGGAGCAGGAGCGCGTAGGGAAGGCCCTGTTCCCACAACGCGGTGGCGAGCGGGGTGCGGCTGCGCACGCGCGCGCCCACGCTCACCAGCCACATGCCCACGCCCAGCGGCACAATCACGAGCACATACGCCCATAGGCGGTGGCGGAAATAGCGCGGCACATAACCGCCCTGCCACCATGTCCACACCTGGTAGGGGTACTCGTGATCCCACAGGGCCACGGCCAGGGCCGCGCTGCCCAGGGCAGCGAGTAAGAAGAATGTGATGAGTAGGACGCGCCGTTGTGTGTACATAGGGTCGTCGCGTAGTCGGGTAGTCGCTTAGTCAGTTGGTCATCTAATGGGGGCAAACATCGTGTTCGCCTTTGATGACAGACGATGGACGATAGTGGCCATCGTCTATCGTCCATTGTTTATCGTCGATCTACTCAGACTATTCGACTACCCGACTATCTGACTATCCGTATCCTCTCTATCCTGCGTGGGACGTCTTCCCAGCCCAGGGCGGCGAGCACTTCATCGGGGCGGCCTGTGGCGCCCTCCGCGCTGCGCACGCGCATGTAGAAAATAATCCACTCGTCATCCTCGCCGACCTGGCGAAATTCGAGCACCAGCGGTCTCAGATTATACCGCACCTGCTTCTTCTTGCGCCGCTTTTCCCGCCAGACTTCATCCGCAGCCAGAAACGCGGCCACGTCTTCCTGCCAGTGCTCGGGCAGAAAGGCCTTTTCCACCCGTACTTCGTACTCGGCTTCCTTCACCTGCGATTGCAACGCGGGCTCGTCCAGGGGCACCTCGCGCACGTCCAGCACCTCAAAGCCAGGGGGACACTGGGCCCGCAGGCGGCGCTTGACCTCCTCGGGGTCCTGCGGGGGCGAGAGCCAGATATCCATGAGTTCCTCACGGCCCGTGAAGCCGACAGGCAGCGCGGACGCGAACTGGATTTTGGGCTGCGGGTTGAAGCCGTGGGAATAGAGCAGGGGCAGGTCGGCGCGACGGATGGCCCGCTCCCAGAAGCGGGCTACATCCAGGTGGCCGATCCAGCGCACTTGATAACCCTTCTTGAAGGTGACGCGCAAGCGTTGGGTTGGCGTTTGAAATGGGTCGGATGGCGTGGTCATTATCCTCTCTGGCGGCGAACTTCGATGACGTTGGGCAGGCGTTCGATGCGGTTGAGCACGCGACTCAGTTGTTCGGCATTGGTGATTTCCAATGTGGTAAGAATTTCGGCAATGTGTTTTTTGGGATCGGTGTAAGTATAAGCATCGATGATGTTGATGCCCTCTTCCGATACGATGGTGGATATATCGCGCAGTAGGCCCGGGCGGTCGTAGGCGAGGACGCGAATGCGCACCGGATACGCGTCCCGCTGTTCCGCTCGCCAGGTGACCTCGATAAGCCGATCGCGATCCAGGTTGTTAAGCACATTGGGACAGTCACGGCGGTGCAGGGTGATCCCTCGGCCGCGCGTGATATAGCCTACCACGTCATCACCAGGTACAGGATTGCAGCAGCGCGCGGTGGTGATCAGCAGCCCATCCACACCGCCTGCCGAAATGCCCGTGCGAACGGAACGCTCTGTTGGTTTGGTGACGGTTTCTGGAAGGGCCTTTTCTAATTGTTCACGCTGCTGTCGGGCTTGTTCCTCTTGTAGTAGTCGGTTGGCAACCTGCTGAGGGGTGATGTCGCCATAGCCTATAGCGGCCAGAAAATCTTCCACCTTCTCGTACTTCATAAGGTGGGCAACATTTTCATAGGATTCGTTCTCCATCCCCAGACGACGTAGTTCCTTGTCCAACAGCGCCTTGCCTTCGGAGATGGCCTTCTCCCTGGCCTGTTTGCGGAACCACTGGCGGATCTTATTACGGGCCCGCGCAGTCTTCACGTATCCCAGGTGGGGGTTGAGCCAGTCGCGACTGGGGCCACCTCTCTTGGCCGTGATAATCTCCACCTGGTCGCCACTCTGCAACTGATAGTTGAGGGGGACGATGCGGCCGTTCACGCGCGCGCCCCGACAGCGGTGCCCCACCTCGGTGTGCACGTGGTAGGCGAAGTCCACAGGAGTTGCCCCCGCGGGCAGGTCGATAATGTCTCCCTTGGGGGTGAACACGTACACCCGATCTTGGAAGACGTCCGTCTTGAGGGAATCCACGAACTCGGCGGCGTCGGTGAGTTCCTGCCGCCACTCGATCAACTGGCGCAGCCAGGCGATCTTGTTCTCGAAGTCCAGATCGCGCTTGACCCCGGGCTCCTTGTAGCGCCAGTGTGCGGCGATGCCGTACTCCGCATTGCGGTGCATCTCGTACGTGCGGATCTGCACCTCCAGTGGATGACCGTTGGGGCCCACCACGGCCGTGTGCAGCGATTGGTACATGTTGTCCTTGGGGCGGGCAATATAATCGTCGAACTCATGAGGAATGGGCGTCCACAGTTGGTGGACGATGCCCAGCACCTGGTAACACTCGGGCACGGTACGCACAAGCACACGGAGGGCCAGTACATCATAAATCTGGTCCACATCCACGCCCTTACGCCTCATCTTGCGCCAGATGCTGTAAATGTGCTTGGGACGCCCGTAGACTTCCGCCTCGATACCCGCCTCCTCCAGGGCGTTCTTGAGGATCTGGACGGCCTCCTCGATGTAACGCTCGCGCTCGCTGCGCTTCTGAGCCAGTTTGTTGGCGATTTCCCGGTATTTCTCAGGATTTAAATAACGAAAGGAGAGGTCTTCCAGTTCCCACTTGATTTGCCAGATGCCCAGGCGGTTAGCCAGGGGAGCGAATATCTCCAGCGTTTCCTGGGCAATGGCCTTCTGGCGCTCGAGAGGCATGGCACCAAGGGTGCGCATGTTGTGGAGGCGGTCGGCCAGTTTGATGAGCACGACGCGCACGTCGTTGATCATGGCCAGGAACATCTTGCGCAGGGACTCGGCGTTCTCTCGATCGCGGCGTTCGCGCGTGCGGGGCAACTGGTCGACGATGTGCAATTTGGTAACGCCGTCCACCAGGGAGGCGATCTCCTCGCCGAATTCCTCGCGAATGTCGCCCAGGGTGACACCCGTGTCCTCGACCACGTCGTGGAGCAAGGCCGCGGCCAGGGTGTCCGCGTCCATGCCCAGGTCGGCGAGGATAGCGGCCACCGCCACAGGGTGGGTGATGTAGTCCTCACCCGACTTCCGCTTCTGGCCTTCGTGGGCCTGCCGCGCCAGCGCATAAGCACGGCGGATGAGGTCGACATCCTCGGGCGTGTAGCGTTCGGAGGTAAGGCGTTTCTGCAGTTCATCGGGAAGGGCGGGGAGGACGCGCGTGTCGGGCCTTGCCTCATCGCTCTCCTGAGGCAAGGCCGCCACGAGGGGGCTGGTGCCATGCGTTGCCTGAATCGCGCTTTCCGCCGTATTCATCTTGACCCTGGCCGTGCGCTCAATGTGATGACAACGTTCTCAAACATTTCTACGGAAACCGACGTTGTTCCGATTCCCCAATATAACGACACGTCCCCACGGAATACCCGTGGGGACGTGTGTTGGCCGCTTCACTCCATCTCGTCGAAGGGGACGGTGAGGCCCAATATGTTGTAGCCTGCGTCCACGTAAATGACCTCTCCGGTGACCATCCTGGCCCAGTCGGAGAGGAGCCAGGCTGCGGCCCTGCCCACGTCTTCCTGGGTGACGTGGTCGCGCAGGGGCGCGACTTTGGGGAAATACTTGTACATGCGCCTGAACCCCATCACGCCTGAAGCCGAAAGTGTTTTGATAGGGCCGGCGGAAATGGCGTTCACACGAATTTTCTTGGGCCCCAAATCGTGGGCCAGGTAGCGCACACTGGCCTCCAGAGCGGCCTTGGCCACGCCCATGACGTTGTAGTGGGGCGCGACCTTTTCGGAGCCGTAATAAGTGAGGGTAACAATGCTACCACCGTTGGGCATGAGGGGGACGGCCGCGCGCGTCAACGCCACCAGGCTGTACACGCTGATGTCCATGGCCACATGGAAACCCTCGCGACTCGTGTCCACGTACAGCCCGTCCAGATCCTCGCGGCGGGCAAAGGCGATGGCATGAACGAGGAAATCGATGGTGCCGTAAACTTCCTTGGCCTTGGCGAATGTGCGCTCGATGTCCTCGTCCTTGGTCACGTCGCACTCCTCGATGAACTTGGCGCCCACGCTTTCGGCGAGGGGGCGCACCCGCTTCTCCAGTACGGGGCCCGCGTAGGAGAAGCCCAACTCCGCGCCCTCCTCGTGGAGCACTTTGGCAATGCCCCAGGCAATGCTGTACTTGTTGGCCACGCCAAAAATAAGTCCTTTCTTGCCCTCGAACAAACCCATGAGCACGTCCTCCTTGTTGGGGTGGGAATGGAATCCACGCGCGGCGCTGCGGTGTTACCCCACATTATACCCCAAGGGGTGTCGCCGGAGCGAATTTTTGGATAGGTTACAGGTGAGAGGTTACAGGTGACAGGTTACAAGTGACAAGTTAAAGGTTAAAGGTGGAAGGGGGTGTCCACCCACCTCCCATTTCCAATCTCTGGCGGCAGAGTTCCGAACTCTTCAAGAGTTCGGAACTCTGCCCATCTCCAATCTCCAACCTCCGACCTCCCCTATTTCCACGCGGGCAAGGGGGCCAGGAGGCGGTAGCCGTCCTCGGTGACTTCGGGAAGCCAGCCGTCGATCTTGTCCGCGCGCACACGCCACCAGACCAGACCATTCACATAGTAGGGCCCCTCGACAACGTCCACCTGTGTTCCCCCGGCAAGAGAACCAATGACAGCCTCTGCCTCAGACGTGGCGTAACCGGGACTGTATCCCACATGAGCACACGGGGCTTGAGTTAGGCACGTGACGACTGCCTGGGTTCCCTGGTTGAGCCGGGGAGTTACCGCGGTGAGGAACGCGCGCGCCAGCATAACGTTCGTGGCCTTCTCCTTCACCCAGCCGATGCGTCCCCGATTATCCGCGGTGGCCCACCATCCTTCCCATTCCCCCGGCGGAATGACGTGGAGAATAGTGCCTTTCGGGAGGACATCGAGCACCGTTCTTGTTCCCTGGGTCGTGCTGGGTTCACTCCGCCAGTTGGCACCCAGAGGGCCGATAATTTCCACCTGCCATTCGTTAATTTCGAGAGAAGCCGGACGTGTTTCTTGAGGGGCAGGTAAGTTGGTACCTGCAAGGGTAGATGCTTGGGAGATCAGGGTATGGAGAACGGAGACAGGTCGCGCTGCCGTGAGTCGACGCTCGATCCCTCCCAGGGCCATTACACGCTGGCCTACCGTCATTCCAATCAGTCGCCCCTTGCTGTCGAACACGGGACCGCCGCTGCTGCCCCAACTTGCGAAGGCCTCTGTGAGCATCCAACACGTGTCTGCGCTGCCACAATCCCCCACGCTGATGATGGTGTCCGAGTCGTAGGCCAGCAATCCTTCCGAGATTGCGGGGAATCCCAATACATGAACGGTTTCACCCACTGCAGGAGGTACAGGGGCCATTTCCGCGTATGGAAAGGGTGTGTTTGGCGGACGTCCTGCTCGGTCCGCGACAATGCGCAAGAGGGCAATGTCCAGGACGGGGTCATAGGTGATGATTTGGGCTTCATACGTGACGGCTACAGGCTCGTCGATGCGTCGTCCAATACCGACTTCCGCCGTGCACCCATCGCCCATGACCAGTTGCTGGACTACGTGGAATGCGGTCGCGACGTAGCCCTCGGGCGCGATGAGCACACCGCTGCCCGTTTGTAATTCCCCACTGGGACACGAAACGACCACGCGCGCGGTGTAATGGGCCAGACGGGGGGCCAGTGAGGGGGTAGGGGGAGCAACTGTACACGCGGATACCAATCCTACGGCGACTATCAGAGCCAGGATCCGTCCTTTTGGCATAACATTTTCACCCAGACGGCTGTTTGATACCCAGTGGTGCCCGCCATAGTGCCCCTTGAGTCAAAATGTAGATAGTTTTGTCATCCTCATCCACGAAGATGGATTGGACGTCGCCAAAGTCGGCGTCAAACCCTTCTCCTGGAACCAACTGGGCCACAAAGGCACCATTTTCTTTGTCTAGGACAACGATGCGCTTGTTCCCCGTGTCAGCGACGTAAAGATAGGAATTGCTCTCGCTTGTAAAGAGAGCTGTCGGTTGGGAGAAAGCCGTGTCTACGGCGAAACTGTCCTGTTCTCCGGCGAAGTAGCGGACCAGTCGACCATCGGGAAAAAGTAAGTACACGTAGCCGTCAATGGCCATGTCCTGAACGCCTTTAATGTTCATCGGTGTAACAAAGTAAGAGTCGGGCGGTTGGGTGTATCCTTCAGGGGTGGGAATGTAACGGAAAATCGTGTCTGCTTGGGGGTCAAGGATGTATAAGCGCTCCGTGTAAATGACCATGCGCACAGGACTTTGCCACGTGTCAGGACGGACAAGAGGAACAGGTACAACGCCGTGGATGCCATCATGGAGAAAAAGCGCCCCCGCTCCATCCAGGGTTAAAATGCCACTCGCGGGTGAGACGGTGCCCGCGGGAAGCCAGGAAATATCTACCAGGTCGCCCGCTGTCTTCCCCTCTACTACATCCCCTCGTTTGAGCAACACCTCCCGACTTCCCTCACGAATGGCTTCCCCCGTGTTCTCCAGAGTGAACCGGTACAATACGTCCTCTGTTTTGTCGAGAATGTATACATGCTCCCCTGTTGCCCACACGCGCGCGTCATTCCCGTTCCAATCCAGCAGACGCCACATGAGGTACAGGGGATGAATCTGCTCTACTATGTAGCGTTGTTCCTGCAATTTCAATCGCAGCCGTTCGATCTCCGGCGCGCCGGGGTGAATCTCTGCCGCAACTTGCAATGATCGCTCGGCCTGGCGCAGGTAAGCCCGTACCGTATCCTCATCGCTCTCCGACGCGGCCAGGTCCAAAGCCGTCCGTGCCTGTTCGATGGCCGCGTTGTAGCGCGCCTCCTGCTGTTGACCTTGACGCCACCAAATAAGCGTGGTGATTAGGATGATGAGCAAGGGAAGTAAGACGATGGAAAGCCACACGGCACGTCGCCATGAACGCCGCCCACGTCGGGTCTCGCGACGGCGGAAGGGCCACAAGGAGGGGCGTTCAATGGGTGGGGGG
>JALWHQ010000244.1 GCA_026983525.1 Anaerolineae bacterium
GGTGTACACATTGGTGAGCACGACGGCGCCGTCGTCGTGAACGGTGACGAAGCGGTGGTCGGTGATCATCTCCACGCCCGCGCGGTACAGGCGCTCGTACATGACGGGGAAGGTCGCGTCGCCCAGTTCGAAGGCCACGCGCGGGTCGGGCGTGACCAGGACCACCTGCGCGCCGCGGGAGGCCAGGTAGTCCGCGGTGGTGACGCCCGCCCAGTCGCCTATCTCGTCGTAGAGGAGGACGCGGCCTTGCGGCTTGACCTGGCCCGAGAGCACGTCGAAAATGGACACCACGCGGCCATCCAGGCCCGTCAGGTCGATGTCGGGATGAAGTTCGCCCATGTGGGGCCGCCCGCCCGTGGCGACCACCACTGCGTCGGGCTTCTCCGCGAGCACCGTGTCCGCGCGTGCCTCCACGCCCAGGCGAACGTCCACGCCCAACTTGCGCACCTGTAATTCCAACCAGCGGGTGATGCCCGCCATTTCCGCGCGCGAGGGGGGCACCGCGGCCAGGTTGACCTGTCCCCCCAGGCGGTCTTCCTTCTCGAACAGGATCACCTCGTGGCCGCGGAGGGCAGCCACGCGCGCGGCCTCCATGCCCGCGGGCCCGCCGCCCACCACCACGACCTTCTTCTTGCGCTCCGCGGGCTGGATTTCACCCAGTTCTGCCTCGCGGCCCGTAACGGGATTCTGCACACAATAGGCGGGCTTGCCTGCGTACAGGCGATCGATGCAGTAATTGGCGCCCACACACTGGCGAATGTCGTCCAGCCGACCTTCCTGGGTCTTGCGCACCAGGTGGGGGTCGGCGATGTGGGCGCGGGTCATGCCCACCATGTCCACATGCCCTTCGGCCAGAATGCGCTCGGCCTGCACGGGGTCGGTGATGCGCCCCGCGTGGAACACGGGGATGTCGATTTCCGCCTTGATGGCCGAGGCCAGGGCCACGTAGGGCGCGGGGGGGAAGTACATGTTGGGCACGATGGCGGCCAGGTTCTTGTAGTTCTCCGCGCTGCCGCCCAGAATGTTCACGAAGTCGATGAGGCCCGACGCGGCCAGCCGCCGCGCGATCTCAATCATATCGTCCAGGGTCAGGCCCCTGTCGAGGAATTCGTCCCCTGAGATGCGCACCCCGACAATGTAGTCATCCCCCACCACGCGACGGATCTCCTCCAACACCTCGAAACTGAAGCGCATACGGTTTTCCAGGGAACCGCCGTACTCGTCGGTGCGCTGGTTGGAGCGGGGACTCCAGAACTGGTCGATGAGGTGGTTGTGCGCGCAGGAGATTTCCACGCCGTCCAGGCCACCTTCCTTGGCACGACGCACGGCCTGGCCGAACGCGCGCACAATGCGGCGGATGTCCTCTTTCTCCATTTCGTGGGGGATTTCGCGGTGGTAGGGTTCGCGAATCTGGGAGGGCGCGACCAGGGCCAGCCACTTTTCCGTGTCCGAGCGGCTGCGACGGCCCATGTGGGTCAACTGGGTGAAGATCTTGGCGCCGTGCGCGTGCACCGCGTCCGCGATTTTCTGGTAATAGGGGATGATGGAATCGTCGCGGTTGGCGATCATGCTCCACTCCGTGGCGGGGCTATCCCAGTCCACCGAGGTGGAGCCGCCGATCACGGTCAGTGCGAGCCCGCCCTTGGCCTTCTCCGCGTGGTAGCGGATGAGTTGCTCGGTGGGGTAGCCGTCCTTGGCGTACCCTGGGACGTGGCCCGTAGAGAAGATGCGGTTGCGCAGAACGATGTTCTTGATGCGCAAGGGCTGGAAGAGGTATTGAAACGTGGTCATGCTCTCCTCCCTTGTTGGTGCGACCCGCCGTGGTATGATGACTAATATATTAGAGCACAGATTAGAGATGTGTCAAATCGGCGCGGAGAGGAGCAAGGCCATCAACGTTCGGAGGGACAAGGGCAGTGTTGGAGAGAGGGTAATGCGGGCTCGTAGGCGATGTTATGATAATCGGGATATACCGAATGGCTCGTTTTTTCCTTGCCTCGGTCTCATTTTGACAGCGCCCTCGTCCTTTTCTATAATGCCCTATGCTTGGGCCCATTCGTCTAGAGGACCAGGACGCCGGCCTCTCAAGCCGGTAACAGGGGTTCGAATCCCCTATGGGCCACACATTGGGGTGAAAGGCGGGAATGCCTTTCACCCTTTTCTTTATCCCCTTCCCATACATGTTCCACCTGAATATCCTTAACATTTGACACCATATAAAAGCATACTTATCATTTAAGTTATCTTAATAGTCTTGCTTGGCACTAACCGGGCAGCACGTATCTTGTGTGGGAATGGAGTAGGCCCTTGTGGCTTGAGTTGTCAAGGTGAGTCCGACATAGTGAGGAATACTATTTTGGAGGGAGAAAGCATGATGAACGATGTGTCATCGCGTAAGCGCATCTTGTTTGTTCTCTTCGTAGGCGTGTTAATGGCTGCATTGGACATTGCCATTGTCGGGCCTGCTTTGCCAGCCATCCGGCGCGAGTTTGGAGTTGATGAGCGTTCTATCGCTTGGATGTTTAGCATCTATGTGCTCTTCAATCTTATTGGTACCCCCCTCATGGCCAAGTTGTCAGATGCCTGGGGACGGCGGTGGGTATACGTAGGGGATGTGGTTCTCTTTGCGCTTGGGTCATTGGTCGTAGCTTGGGCCCCTTCATATAGTATCCTTCTGCTCGGACGAGCCGTGCAGGGATTTGGCGCTGGTGGTATCTTCCCTGTTGCCAGCGCGGTAATCGGCGATACGTTTCCGCCGGAACGACGGGGACGAGCCCTGGGGCTCATCGGAGCTGTGTTCGGTATAGCCTTTCTCATAGGCCCTATTCTGGCCGGAATTTTCCTTCTCTTTCTCACGTGGCATTGGCTTTTCCTCGTCAATTTGCCCATCGCGGCCGTTATCATTTTCCTCAGTCTCCGAATTCTGCCTACTACGGGTCCTGAACAGCGACGTCCCTTTGACTGGGCGGGGATGGTTGTGCTCTCTCTTTTGTTGGGAAGCCTGGCATACGCCATTAACCAAGTGGATGCACAGCGCTTAGGTTGGAGTCTGCGCAAGCCATCCGTGATGATTCCGCTGATAATTGTACTTGTAGCGTTGCCACTTTTTGTGGTAGTGGAACGAAGGGCGGCGGACCCTGTGGTGCGCATGCGCTTGTTTCATTCAAGACAACTGATCGTTGCGTATGGGTTGGCTCTGGGGGCTGGCTTGGGCGAGGCTGCTGTCATATTCGTGCCTGACTTGCTGGTCGCCGCATTCAGGGTTAGCGCGAGTACAGCCAGTTTTATGCTTCTGCCAGCAGTGCTTGCCATGGGGGTGGGATCACCTCTATTTGGACGTATGCTAGATGAACTGGGTTCGAGGTGGGTTGCTTTGGTCGCTACTTTCCTTGTTGCGATAGGCCTTGTGTTAGTCGGTGAGCTTTCGATTACTATTGTCTCTTTTTATGTTGTGGCCGCTCTGGTTGGGTTAGGCCTTTCGGGGTTGCTTGGCGCTACACTTCGGTATATCATGTTGAATGAAGCGCCTCTTGAGGATCGGGCTTCGGCTCAGGGAGTACTGAGCCTTTTCATTAGCACCGGCCAATTACTCGGAGGCGTGACAATGGGGGCTCTGGCAGCTTCACATGGAGGTGGGTTGCCGGGATATCGTTTTGCCTTTACAATAGTGGGCGGTATTATGTTTTTGCTGTGGCTGAGCAGTTTTGCGTTGAAATCCCGGCAGGAGGAATTGCATACCGCCCACGCTACAACCCACGTGTCCTGATGCTACTTTCCTACTAAGGAAAATGAGGAGGTCTCATGCACGGTGTACTTCTATTTCTGCATTCCTGGATGCGCTGGATAGTCGTCGTAGTGGGCGTCATTGTTGTTGTGCGTGCTTGGTGGGGTTGGTTGGGTAAACATCCCTGGAGTTCCGCCGATGAACGTTGGGTTCGCTTGTTCCCTATCTTGGTGGATATACAGGTGGTGTTGGGAATTCTGCTTCTCATGACAGGCCGTGTCATCTCCCCTCTTTTCAACCAAGGTATGAAGGCGCTTGCGGAGTCCCAAACCCGGTTTTGGGTGAGTGAGCACGTTATCCCCATGCTGGGAGCCTTGGTGTTAACTCATGTGGGATATGTGTTCGCGCGGCGCTCGGAGAGTGAGGAAGCAAAGTATAGGTGGGTGGCCGTTGTATTTGGTTTAGCGATGCTCATTGTTTTGGTCTCTATCCCCTGGCCTTTTTCTCGTGTTGCCCGGCCATTTTTCCGTTTCTTCTGAAGCTCTGTGAAGAGGCCAACCATGACCTGTGTAGGCGAAATCCGCGTTCCTCTTGGTTCTACGGATGTGCTCATTAGCCCCCTGGGTATCGGCACCTGGGCCTGGGGAGATAAGTTGGTGTGGGGGTATGGTAAAGGGTACTCGGACAAAGATTTAGAGGAGGCGTTTCTGACCAGTGTAGAACGTTGCGTGACCTTCTTCGATACGGCAGAGGTCTACGGGTGGGGGAAGTCGGAGCGTCTATTGGGTTCCTTTGTTCGCCGCCACAATGCCGATGTGACGGTGGCCACAAAGTTTTTTCCGTATCCCTGGCGATTGCGAAAGAGGGCACTTTTGAAAGCTTTAAAGGGAAGTCTTCGCCGTTTAGGATTGGATCGTGTCGACCTTTATCAAGTTCATTGGCCCTTCCCGCTACGTTCCATCGAGGTCTGGGTAGATGCTTTAGCAGATGCTGTGGAGGCCGGTTTGGTGCGTGCTGTGGGGGTCTCCAACTATGACTCAGATCAGATGCGACGTGCCCATCTCGTTCTTACGCAGCGTGGCATTCCTTTGGCCTCCAACCAAGTTCATTTCAGCCTGCTCCACCGCGAGCCGGAGAGCAGTGGTTTGCTTCACCTGTGTCATGAGATGGATATTACCCTCATCGCCTATAGCCCCTTGGAGATGGGCATCCTCTCCGGTAAGTATACGCCGGACAACCCCCCGCGCGGAACGCGTGGCCGACGCTACAATAGGGAGTTCCTGAAGCGCGTGCAGCCACTCATTCACCTCATGCGCGAAATTGGTACAGGGCATGGAGATAAAACCCCGGCACAGGTGGCTCTCAATTGGGTTATTTGTAAGGGTGCTGTGCCTATCGTAGGGGCTAAGAATAGGCGGCAGGCCGAGGAAAATGCTGGAGCGCTCGGGTGGCGCCTGGATCCCGAGGATATCATCGCCTTGGACAAGGCAGCACGGGAAGTGCTGAAAGACTAATTCCGTGCACATAGGAGGTGAGAAGCTATGCCACATGTGTATGCTGGTCGATATCTACGAGTGGATTTGAACACACGTACTTGGAAGGTGGTGGAGATTGCGCCAGAGGATGTGGAGCGATTTGGCTTGGGCAGTGGATATGCTGCTTGGCTGTACTGGCAGGAGATGGATCCCCGTATTCCTCCTCTGGACCCGCGGAATTCGCTCTATGTATTTAACGGTTTGTTGAGTGGTACCTTTGCGCCTACAGGTTGCCGATCGGCATGGTGTGCTCGTTCCCCTCTTACCGGTATATGGGGGGAGTCGAATATGGGCGGCCATTGGGGCGCGGAATTACGTTTCAGTGGCTTTGATGGGGTAGTCATTGATGGACGAGCCGATGAACCGGTGTACTTATGGATTGATGGTATCAACGGAAAAATTGAAATTCGCCCTGCGACACATGCATGGGGCAAGACTCACTTTGAGACATTCCGTCTGTTGCGTAATGAAACGGATCCTAAGGCCCAAGTTGCATGTATAGGACCAGCAGGTGAGAACCTGGTACGCTATGCCGCGGTCATGCAGGGAGGGGAGGAACACCCGCGCGCGGCAGGCCGTACAGGTATGGGTGCTGTCATGGGCGCGAAGTACCTTAAGGCCATTGTGGTACGAGGCCGCGAGAGACCCGCTTACGCGGATCCCAAGGGATTTCGCTCCGTGGTCAAAGAGGCTAATCCATCTATTAAGGAGTATGCCAAGGGGCTAAGTCTGTTGGGAACTGCTGGAGGGGTTTTAGCAACTGAAGAATACGGCGATTTACCCTTGCAGAACTGGCGTTTGGGCTCGTGGGATCGGGCCTATGAAATTTCGGGACAGAAAATCGCGGAAACGATTTTTGTCAAACACACGTTTTGCTTTGCTTGTCCTATTGGGTGTGGCAAGGCCGTTCGCTTGGACGTTGACGGACGTGAGATGGTTACCCATGGGCCAGAGTATGAAACTCTCGCCGGGTTTGGAGGCATGCTTTTGAATGATGACCTTGTGAGTATTGCCCACATGAATCGCATGTGTAACGATTTCGGCTTGGATACTATCTCCACCTCTGCGTCTATCGCCTTTGCTTTTGAAGCCTTTGAGAAGGGATATCTGACCGAAAAGGACACGGATGGACTTGCGTTGCGTTGGGGAGATGCGGAAGTGGCACTGGCCTTGGTGGAAAAGATTGCTTATCGCGATGGATTTGGTGACTTTCTGGCCGAGGGAGTGAGGCGGATGAGCGAGCGCCTGGGACCAGAAACGGAGTCCTTTGCGCTGCATGTGAAGGGTTTGGAAATGCCCTATCACGATTTACGCGCGTTTGTGGATATGGCAGCCAATTACGCCACGGCAAATCGCGGTGCTTGTCACATGGAATCCTGCAGTTATTGGCAAGGGTATGGAGTCAAAGTGCCAGGGCTATACTATGAGGCACACGAGGATCGTTTCGCGAGTGTAGAGGCCGGGCGCATGGCTAAGCATTATCAGGACTTCGTGGGACTGTTCAATCCTTTGGGACTGTGCCGATTCATCATAAAAGGATATGCTGGCCCTAACCTCATCGCTAAGTTGGTTAACACTTCATTGGGTTGGAACTGGACGTCGGAAGATGTGTATCGCACCGGTGAGCGCATCTTCAACTTGAAACGGCTCATTAACGGTCGGCTTGGCATTACTGCAAGGGATGACCGTCTGCCCTATCGATTGGAACACGAGCCACGCCCAGATGGAGGAGCAGCCGGTGTTCTACCCGATATGAGCATTATTATGCCAGAGTATTATGAGGCACGAGGGTGGGATCCTGAAACGGGGATGCCGACACCGGATAAGCGCGCGGAATTGGGGTTACCGCTGTAATCCTAAGTGCGAGGACGAACGCCGGTTTTCAGGGGCACATGCCTGTCTCCCTTACTCACGGCCGGTGACCGTTCTTCAAAAGTTCTGTAATACCTGCTTCTTGCCGGGATCGCGCCCAGTTATGCGGACAAGCCAGTGATAGCGGCGATGCGGTCGGCTGCGCGCGCGGCCAGTGAGTTCAGGGTGTCCCGTCCACGCAGCGCTTCCTCTACCAACCACCGAAATTGTTCGGAAACGCGCGCGTACTCGGGTAGGGCAGGGCGAGGACGACCGTAAGCCAACAGGTGTGTGGATGCAGCCAGGAGGGGCGCAATTCTTCGGGTAGGCAGAGGGCGCAATAAAGCGACATGTCGCTGAGTTGTCTTCCAAAAGAGGCGAATAACCTCTGGTTTTATGAGATATTCCAGGAAGCGCAGGGCTATTTCGGGATGTTCGGATTGGCGGAATATAGCATAGGACATGCCCCCCAAAGTAGCATAGCGTCCGCTGGGGCCTGCGGGCAAGGGCACCATTCCAACGCGTTTGAGAAACTCCTCTTCCGTCCATCCGCGTGCTTCGCGCATGAAACTGATCTCGTAAAGGCCTCCGACCGCCATGACCGCGCGGCGCTGTGCAAACAGATGTGCTGCTTGGTTCCATTTGTAGTCGGTGACTTCGAGAGGTGTTACGCGATGGCGAACAATGAGGTCTCTAAGAAAGGCGAGGAAACGGATAGTCGCTTCACTGTTGATGACCACATGTCCCGCGGCCACCAAGTCGCCTCCTGCGGCCCAGAGGAATGGGAGTAACTGGTACGTCGTTGTCTCGCCACCCCGGCGTCCACCTACAAAGAGGAGACCATACACGTCAGGGCCGTAGCGCGCGCGTACTTCCGGTCGTTGAAAGTGATGCCCGACATGCACGATATCCTCCCATGTGCGGGGAGGGGTAAGCCTTTCCGTTTCTAGCCAGTCTCGCCGATACCAAAGAACTGTGACATCCACATTGGCCGGCATAGCGACCAGACGATCACGATATCGGTTCGCGGCAAGTGAGGCAGAAAGCAGTTGGTTAGCATAGGTGTCCTCCCAGCCCGGCGTGATTTCCTCGAAGGGAAGGATGTAACCACGCTCGGCAAATTCCGCCAACCATACTGAATCCAGCAACGCAATATCCGGAGCGACACCCGCGGCCACCATATTGACGAGACGTTCACGCATGCGCGGGTAGGGCAACTCTTCTATAGTCAAGTGGAGCGGCTGATGTGGGCGGGCATGGTTCCATAGCAGGGCCATCTGTCGTAGTGTTTCGCTCCAGCCCACCTCCGTCACGATCCGTAGGGTGATCTGCTTGTGCCCAATTTTATCCACACGACGTTCTGCTACAAAGGTTCCTCGTCCAGGCAAGCGAATGAGTAACCCCTCTTGGGCAAGTTCCAACAAGGCTTGGCGTACAGGCGTACGACTAAGACCAAAGTAGCGACAGAGCTCCAGTTCGGTTGGTAATCTATCTCCTGGACGCAGGTATCCCTCATCAATGGCGCGTCGAATGAGCCCTTTCAACTGGGCGTGGAGGGGTTCATCCGCGCTGCGGTCTATCGTACCTGGAATACGTGTTCCTATCATCTGGACACCACACAGGCAGTCAACAGTTTTTGCAACTGAGGAGTAATGGCCTCATATGAGAAATGGTGCAAAGCCAGATAATAATTATACTCGACCATGTGACGACGACGCACCGGATCCATAATAGCGTTGATGCTTTGTTCTACAGCCTCGTCCGTCACTTTTCCCTCGATTTTGATGACGTCGAAGCCCAACGGCTCAATGTCCGTCACAAAAATGCTGTATCGATTTACCAGAAGGGGGAGGCGGAAGTAAACGGCTTCCAGGAAGGCGTTCCCAAACCCCTCATAGCGGCTGGGATAGGTAACAAAATCGGCGTGAACGTATGCATCCCATAAGGAGTAGACTTTCTGGTGATTAAGTATCCCGCCTCGCGCGGCAAAACGCGTGGCCGCGTAGATGAGGGGAACTTTCGCTTCCTTGGCTCGCTCTTGCAATTCGTCCAGGTATTGAAGCCCTTCATCTCCCGCCCGATGGGTAATAACGAGAACCGGTTCCTTTCCCAAAAGGCGCCTTCGGTTTTCCGGCTCTCGTAGGCGGCGCACCAGTTCGATGGATAGTTCGATGCCCTTGCGTCGCACCACTCGGGTGGGCTGCAGGATAAAGAGGTGGTCATCGGTTAAGCCCAATTGACCTCGCAAATCACGGGCAAATGCCGATAATCCCGGTGCTGCGCGGGCAAAGTCGAAAATGTTGGGAATCACGACGCTGTCGATGCCCCGGCGTTGGCGTAGACTTTCACGAGCAGGTGTGTTAATGACTACATGGTGAAGGGTGGGCAGATCCGGGGGGAATGTGCTGTCCAAAATGTCCTGGATGCACGTTACGTTGTAGCGTTCCCGTTCCCAATAGAAATCATGATGATGGCCGATGGTAGGAATGTGAGTTCTGGCGATGACTTCTCGTAAGGCAACGCCAAGGGGAATGTTCATAGGGATGGCCAGGGCATTCTCGACCACAAGGACGTCAATCGCGTAGGCATCCAGAAAGCGCAGGATGTGGCTCTTTAACTCTTCGGCCAACGCGTTGATGCGAGCGTACAGGTCAGGGGCAGGGGTACGTGTGCCAAAGGCGTGGGTGGTAATCCACATGACTTCCGGGTGCTCGAAGTGCATTTTCGGGACGAGCATTCCCGGTGGGCCTTCGGCTTCTAACTCGCCCGCGCAATAGTAGATGTGATGCCCAAGGCGACGGAAGATGGTCGCCCATTTGGCCGTCTCCAGGGAGACGCCGTCGGTTCCTGCCAAACGTGTAGAAAGAAAGCCGATGTTCATGGTTGGGTGTCAAATGTTGGGTATTAGGTATCGGATATTGGGTATTGGAGATTGGAGATTAGGGTTGGCCAGGCGCCGGCGAATGCTGTGTAATGGGGCGCGAGGGTGCGCGCCCGTTCCCTCGCTTCCTCGACGATGGTTTCGGGCGTTCCCCACAAGCGGGTGGCCTCCTCGTCTGCCAGCGCGCGCAGGGCCGCCAGAGCGTGCTCTTCCACGTCCTCGGCCAGGAAGCGGCCCGGGTAGGGCGATCGGACGATACGCTCTACTTCCGCGCGTGTCGCGCGCCCCTGGACCCGCGCCATGCGCACTTTCTCCCGCTCGTACAGAAAGCGCCGCACATCCTCTGCCAGTTTGGCGTAGGGATGTGTGTCGTACTCGTGTGGCGGCTTGTGCACAATGTGCAAGCTGTCCAGCAACCGCGGGAGCGTGCTCACCCCGTCTACGGGTGTAGGATGGTCGAAGATAGCATCGCTTGGGCGTGGGGGCGTGCCCCGCGGCCACGTCCAATACATTGGGATGGCGATAATGGCGCGCATGGTCGGGTAGTCGTGAAGTCGTTATTCACTCTTCACTTTTCGCTTTACACTTGCCGCTTATCCTTTGACCGCGCCGGCGGTGAGGCCACGGGTCAGGAAGCGTTCGAAGAAGAAGAAGATAACAATGATAGGAATGGTAATAATCACCGAACCGGCCATTAGGAATGTACGCGGCACTTCCTGGCTGTCAAGTTGCTGCAAGCCCAGGGGGAGCGTCCATGCCCTCTGGTTCTCCACCAGGAAAAGCAGGGCGTAAAGAAATTCGTTCCAAGCGATCATAAACGTGTAAAGGGCGACGGTAGCGATGGCCGGGACGGCGAGGGGAATGGTGATGCGCCAGATAACTTCGAGCCGGTTGCAGCCGTCGATGAGCGCGGCTTCTTCCAGGTCGCGCGGGATGGTGGGGAAGTAACTGCGCAGCATGTACAGGGCTACGGGCAACGTGCTCGCCAGGTAGATAACCGTCACCGCGTACAGGTTGCCCCGCATGCGAATGCCCAGCGCGTTCTGGATTTTCACGAAGAAGACGAAGAGGGGAATGCCCAGCACAATGGCCGGGAACATGTAGATGAGCAAAATGCCCCAACTCATCATGTCACGACCGCGAAAGTCCAGGCGGGTGACCGCGTACGCTCCGGGGATGGCAAAGAGCAGGGTAAGGGTGACGGTGAGCAGGGAGATAATGGCGCTATTGCGGATGTAGGTCAGGAACCCATATTCCACGAGCACGGCCACGTAACTGCTGTTGCGCACCGCGGCTTCGCACTGAGGCGCATTCTGCCAGATGCAGCCAATGGGTGCCAGAGCCATGCGGATGTCCTCGAGCCGGGGCGTCCAGCGGAGGGGGTTCAAGAGCACATCACCAAAGGGACGAAAGGAGAGGTTGAGCATCCAGTAAAAGGGAAAGGCAGTGATGAGCAGGAAGAAGATGATGCTCAACACACGAAACACGTGCCACAGTCGCCATTCTATGCGTTCGCGTGACCACATGGGTTATTCCTCCTCGCGCGCGACCCAGCGCAGGTAAATAAAGACTACCACTCCCAGAATCAGCGCCATGATGACGGCGACAGCCGACGAGACCCCCACGTTGCGGCGGGCGAAGAGCCAGTTGTAGATCTGGATGGCCAGGACCTCGGTTCCCGCGGCGCCACCGTTGAGCAGGAAGATGTCATCGAACTTGTTGAATGTCCAGATGAACCGCAGCAGGAAAAGTGTGCCCGCGACGGCGTACAGTTGGGGCAGGGTAATGTACCAGAACCGTTGCAACGGACTGGCCCCGTCCACTGCTGCGGCCTCGTAGAGGTCATCGGGAACGGCTTGTAACCGGGCCAGGAAGAAGAGAAAGGCAAAGGGGAAGTAGCGCCAGGCCTCGAACATAATGACGGTAAACAGGGCAAGGGGAAAGTTGAGTTCCAGGCCAAACAGGTGAATGGGGTAGGCGCGCGTCGTCAGATAACTAATGGGCGGGATGCCCACTTTTGTCGCCAGCAGGGTGATGACGCCGATGTTCTTGTCGAGCATCAATTTCCAGATAAAAGCCACGGACACAACCGGCGCGATATAGGGGAAGAGGAGGAAACCGCGCACGATATTCCGCCCAGGAAAAGTATCCCGCACAATAAGTGCTGCCCACAAGCCCATGAGAAGAGCAAGTACTGTGCTGCCGATGGTGTACTCAAAGGTCACCCTGACCACTGTCCAAAAGTAGCCACCACGTGCGGTAATTGCGCGCTCGTAGTTGCGCAGGCTAATGTTGCTGAAATCCAGCAAGTTAATAGTGGGCAGATTGGAAAGGCGAATGGGTTGCAGGCTCAAAATGACGTTCCACACCATGGGAAAAATGACGATGAGCAGCACGATGAGAACAGTGGGCGTGACCAACATGTAGGCGAGGCGAGCTTCCTGGGCTTTGAGGGATAAGGAACGGCGCCGTGAAAAGGTGTGCTCGGTCATAAGCTGGCTCCGGACGTAGTGCGTAATACGTCTTGCGTCGTACGTCGTGCGTTACAGACCACTTCCTGTGGTGCAGGATCATGCATGACGCCCTACGCAAGACGCACGACGAACAACGTACGACGAATAACGCAAGTATGTTCCCCGAGCCGCGCGGGGAAATGACGCCCCACGCGGCTCAGGGAGGACGGTGCTTACTTCTCCAGCCCTGCCTTGATGTCCTCAATAGTGGCTTGGAGTTCTTTGATCGCCTCTTCCGCGGTCATGTTGCCTTCGATGACGTCGGCAATGGCCTGTGGGAAGGGCAACTCGGAGTAAATCGCGCCCATCAACTCACCCTGACCATAGGGGAAACCCCAGCGGTCGAAGTTGTTTGCGCCCTGGACAATAGTGTTGAGCACCTCTTCACTGTAGAACTGGTTGAGTGGTGCCTTGCGGTCCACACCGGCTTCCAATTTGCCCCAACCCTTGATGAACTTTTCGGGATCCTCAGGAGTGCCGCGACGCATCGGGAACTTACCCTCAGGCGCGACGCCCAGCCAGTCCAGGTAGCCTTCATTGAGCCAGAACTTCACGAATTCTTGAGCGGCTTCAGTCTTTGCGTTCGTGGTGATACCCATGTAACTGACCTGACCGTACTGCGCTGGTCCGTCAGCCGGGCCGGAGAACGCGGGTACAACACCACTGTTCTTAGCCAGGTATGCCGGGTCTTCCTTACACTCGGGGCAGTTGGGGAGCACGGAGTCGCGCAGGCCCGCCATCTCGTCCAGGATGAAGGGCGACCAGACGACCATGCCCGCCTCGCCCGCGAAGTAGGCGGCGCGGGACTGGAGCCAGTAGGTGGCCGTATCGTTGGGCCCGTACTCCTTCATCAGGTCCGTGTAGAACTTAAGGGCTTCCAGCATCTCGGGCGTATCCACAGTGATGTTGCCGTTCGCGTCCACTACCTGGGCTCCATTGGCCAGGGCGAAGTGCTCGAAGGACTGTTGAGTGAACACCTGACCAGGATCAGTACCCGCCATAATGCCTGTCACGCCCTTCTTCTCCTGGATGACTTTGGCCGCGTTCATGATCTTCTCAAAGGTGGTGGGCGCGTCCAAGCCCAGTTCGTCGAACCAGTCCTGGCGGTAGATGAGCAACTGCCCCCACCCATCCGAAGGCACGGCCATGAACTTCCCATCCTCGGTCTTGACCATGTTCAGCGCGCCCTGGGAGAAGGTCTGGGCGTCGAGCGCGTTCACTACGGCAGTGGCCGCGTTCGCGTCAAGCACCCCCTGGGCGTACCAGGCGGCCGCAAAGTCCAGCGGGAAGAAGACCACGTCGGGCATGGTGCCGGCGGCCTGGTTGGCGGCCATTAGGCTGTCGATGGCGTTTTCGTCCACCAGAACGAGTTCTACGTTGATGCCCGTCTTCTCGGTGAACTTGTCGATGATCATCTGGGTCTTCTCAGCACGGGCCGGCTGGTTCTCCGTGCTCCAGAAGGTGATGGTCTCACCGGGCTTGACCACTTCCTTGGTAACGACCTTTTCCACCTCTTTGGTGACCACCTTTTCGACTTCCTTGGTGACCACCTTCTCCACTTCCTTGGTGACGACCTTCTCTACCTCCTTGGTGACCACAACGGTTTCCTTGATGACCTGTGGTGTGGGGGTAGCACATGCGGCGATTACAGACAGGACCAGCAGGCTTGCCAGTGCAACGAGGGCCAACCGTTTCATGATGACCTCCTCCTCTTTTGTGAGTTACAGGAGTACAACGGATGGATTGGGGATGCGTATTCGCGTGCACTTTGTAACTACAAAGTACACACGAACAGTGTACATAAGAATACAGGGTCATGTCAAATTCATCTATGGGAAAGGCTACTGGGAGCTTTGCGAGGGAAGGAGGTTGCTTTATAGAACGAAAGAGCGTACAATGCCTTCAATGTCATGGATTTATGTGCGCTTCTGGTGGAATAGCGAGTTTATTTTGCCGAATTTTTTCGCTTTCTGCAGGGAATCGCATGGGATGGGAGCACGGAAGAGGGGACAGGTGACAAGATTGCCTATCGTCATCATTCCTGGATGAGGTGAGATCACGTGTCAAATGTATTCTCTCTTGGGCGACTCCTTTTGGGCCGAGGTCGGTGGAAGTGGACGCTTCTTGTGTTGACGGCGGTCGTGGTCATGATACGATTGGGCTTCTGGCAATTGGATCGCCTGGAACAACGGCGAGCCCGAAATGCACAGATAGGGGCCCAATGGACGGCTCCTCCCCTTCGCCTGAACACCGATCCTATTCCCGCGAATTTGGCAGAATTCAAGTATCGACGACTCACCGCTCGCGGGCGATTTGACCCTGAGCATCAGTTTCTGCTGAAAAATCGGCGTGGCCCCGGGAGACCTGGATCTGATATTCTCACTCCGTTCCTGATTGAAGGACGCAACCAAGCCGTTCTTGTAAATCGAGGATGGGTGCCCTACGAAATGGTTGTCTCTGGTGAATGGAAAACCCTTACCCCGCCCCAAGGCACAATAGTCATCACCGGCTTTGTCGGCTTGGACGCGATGCCGCCCCCCACGTTGACTACGCCTTCCCTTCCCGATGAAACGGGGCAAGTTTTTTACGTTGATCCTATGGCACTTCAGGGCGTGCTTCCCTATACACTGTTACCCTTCTACCTTGTCTGGATGCCTGAACCTGGCAAGGAGGGCACCGTTGTGCCTTTAAAGTACACCCCTCAGCACGATCTCTCGGAGGGCCCTCATCTTGGATATGCCCTTCAATGGTTCCTGTTCGCTGCAGCTGCGCCAGTGGTGTACGTATATCTTCTGAAGCGGGATAGACGTGAAGAGGGAGGGAATCGATGGCAAAGATAAAGAAGAAGCAAATTAGCGTGGGCTCCGTGGCCCCAGACTTTGTGCTCCCATCGCTGCGGGGAGAACCAGTTCGCCTCTCGGATTTTCGGGGGCGAAAGCATGTGGTTCTTGTGTTCCTGCGCAGCTTTCGTTGACCTTTTGCTCGTGCTCACCTGGCGCAGTTGCGCCAGCATTATCGGGAGATTCAGGAGCGCCAAGCCGAAGTGCTCGTCGTGACACCCGGCGTGCCTGCACTGGGAGGCGAGCACTTCCGGCTCACTCAATGGCCCTTCCCTGTTCTGGTGGATGCACGGCGCTATGTGTACCGTCGTTACGGTGTGACGTCGCGCATTTGGTCATTGGGACAACGCCCGGGACTTTTCGTCATCGACCGAACGGGGTTGGTCTGCTACGCCCACGTGGGCGCTCAGCAGTGGAATATCCCGCGTGTCGAGGAGATCCGTGATATTCTTGATGGGCTCGGATAGGGGGGGAACGTGGCGTGTCCCTCTCGGGGGGCACCTGGTTATCTACGGTGTTCGTTCACAATGTTGGAACGGCGGAGTCCATCACGACGAATCTCAAAGCGGTCGAAGTCGTTGGCCACGAAGGTGTTGGGAAAGATGGCTTTGGCCTCTGCTTCGACTTGGGCACCTGTGTACCGCCGTGATATGTGGGTGAGTATGAGGTGCTTGACACCGGCATCGCGCGCCAGGCGTGCAGCTTGGGCCGCGGTGAGATGACCGAACGCGCGCGCCAAATTGGCCTCCTCTTCCAGATAGGTTGCCTCGATGACCAGAGCGTCTACCCCCGAGCAGTAGGGAATGAGCGTTCGAGTTTCCGCGGCATCTCCCACAAAGGCCAATCGGATGCCCGGGCGATACTCTCCCAGCACCTCGTCCGGATGCACCACCCGTCCTGATGGCAGGGTGATACTTTTGCCCTCCACAAGTTGACGTCGTTCCGGTCCAGGGGGCACACCTAAAGCATCTGCCCTTTCTGGCAGAAAGGGACGTCGCCCCGGTTCTTCGAACAAAAAGCCATAACACCCCTCACCTCGGTGAATGACCGGAAACACGGATACTTGCACATGTCCAAAGTCGAACAAGGGGCCTGGTTCGATCTCCACCAGGTCCACATGCAGGGGCAATGCCCCCGGGCCGAAGACCACGTTGAGCAACCCGCGTACCCGTTGTAAGGGCCATGCCCCGCCGTAAATCCGCACGTGGTCGATCATCTCCCAGCGTCCCATAGTCGAGAGTAGTCCCCCCAGTCCTAAGATGTGGTCGAGATGACCGTGGGTGAGCAATATGGTGTCTAAGCGCCGGAATCCCAACCCACTAATGAGGATTTGCCGTTGCGTGCCCTCACCGCAGTCAATCATGAAACGTTTGTCCTGGTGGAGGACCAGCGCAGATGAAAGCCCACGCTCCGCGGAAGGCGCAGATGCTGAGGTGCCCAGGAAGATCAGTTCGAGCATTGGATGATAATCCTTTCTGTTTCTTCGGTGATGGTGATGGACGCCGGAATGAAATGAGTGCTTAGCCAGATGACGGTGCGCAGGTGGTTGGTGACTTCGGGCGTGGAAAAAGCCCAGGAAGCGCCGCGCACGATTAGAGGAACAACTAACTGATCGGCAAGATGAGGATCCACTGCTGCACTGCTGCGGTGAAATTGAAGGAACTGGGCCACGGCTTCTTCGGCCACTTGCTCCGCTGGTTTTCCCCTTTTCCCCAGGGCGTAACCGGCACCCCATCCGTTCTCATACGTACCAATAATGATTACACACGTTCCCACGCCCGGACTCGGCGCGTCTATTACATCTACCCGGTGGGGCAGAAGGTCCGCCTCCTGCAAGCGCAGTCGAGCGCGCTTGGCCTGACGTTGCCGAATGTGCGCGGGAAGGTTGCTGGCTGCGGAGAGCACCCATAAGTGTTTTAACTCACCCCGCTCCACCCATTCGATGTGTTCAGGGGCGGGACGGGGAGGGCGTACAGTAGCGTGAACGCGCCCACCCCCGCGAGGATACCATCCCCACCGCTTGATCTTCAGGTTGACTTGCCACCCCAATTGGGTCACCGCAGGGATGAACACCTGCTCGAGAAAGTGGTAAGGAGGGCTCCAGGGAACGTGAGTTCCCCCCGTCAGGATAAGCCAGGAAGGTTCAGTCGCCTCGGCAAGAGGCGGGAGCAGTGTTTGGAAAATGAGGCTTACCGCGCCAGCTGTTCCCACGTCGAAGCGGTAGGTGCCGGGGTGTGTAGGCTCCTTGGGCACAAACATGAGTTGGGTGCTGCCCTCGTGCGCGCCCTCAACGTCGGCATTACACAAGGCTGCGGCCGCGTGTACTGCAGTGAGGTGTTGGGGCCGAAGGCCAGGCTTAGGGCGCTTGGCGCGAATGTTTTGAAGACGAAAGGGCGTCTGCGTGATCATGGACAAACTCAGCGCCGCGCGCAGGATTTGGCCCCCTCCTTCGCCGTAACTTCCGTCTATGGTGAGCATGTCACTTTCTCGTCGGGAATGTATACTGAACTTGGATGGGCTCTCTTCCTCCCACGTTTTTGTCAAATGCCCTGGTAGTCAAATGCCCTGGTAGATTACATATCAGATTGATGAAGAACTGGCAAGTCAAGCCTCTTGGGTAGGAGGAGGAAAGATGGTCAACCGAGGTGATGTTGTCCCCTCAAGGGATGTGAGATATACTCCCCCAGAAAAATTGCTTGTACACCGGTAAGGATAGTCTCCTGTGCCTAATCGAGCGCTGCTACATTCTACTCTGTTGGACTTTGAGATACGCCTTGGAAGGGTTCCCTGGCGCTGGACACCGGCGTGGGGGGTATTGCTTGCGGCACTGGTGGTTAGGCCCTTTGGGATACATTGGCTTTCTGTGATCACTTTTGCCTTCGTTGCCGACGCGATATGGGGGGCTTGGTGGCGGATGGCCATACGGCCTTCCGAGGGCGTTCACAACGTATTGCACCTTTCTCTACCTTATGCGCGTGCGCAGGCCCCGTGGGCACAGTTGCGTTTCCTCATCGCTCCTGGCACGATTTCCGGTCTTCTCCTCACCGGCTTCATGGTGATTGCCATTGCCTATTTTGTGAACATGCGCCTGATTTGGCCCAGCCTTCTGGCTCTCCTCCTTGCTCTGGGAGCCTGGTGGCTCCGACACCTCTTTCCCCATACGCTGAAGTGGTTAGCACCGTTGTACCTGTGGGCTTTGCCCTTTGGTGGGGGGATGTATGTTTTGAATGCATTGGATGGGGACGGGGTGCTCATAATGCTCTCGATGGTTGCAGGACAGTGGGCCCTTTTAGGGGAGCGTTGGACTCGCACATGGTGGGGAGGGGTTAGCCTTGTGCTCTGGGCTGTTGCCATATTGGGGCATTCTCCCTATCTTTTGGGTTTGACTTTAGCCCTCCTCTTCATCTCCTTGCTCGAAAGCCGGGGAGCATCAGCCGCGACGGATATAATTTGGATACTGGCTCTCACACTCATCGGGAGGTTTTAACATGAACATTGCTTTGTTGGGTGCAGGAATCATTGGTCAGGCGATTGTACAAGATCTGGCCGATGGCGACGATGTTCATGGGATTCTCGTTGCCGATGTGGATGAAAGGGCAGCTTCCCAAGCGGCTCAACGGGCAGGAGGCAAAGCGCGAGCCGCGCGAGTAGACGTAAGCGACCGCAAAGCCACAGCAGCACTGCTGCGTGGCATGGATGCTTGTATCAACGCGGTTGCTTATCGCTTTAACCTGGACGTCATGTATGCTTGTTTGGAGGCTGGTGTGCCCTATTTAGACCTGGGCGGGCTTTTCCACATGACGCGCCGCCAGTTGGAATTGGACAGTGCTTTTCGAGAGGCGGGTATTACGGCCATTTTAGGTATGGGAAGTTGCCCGGGGGTGGCTAACGTTCAGGCGGGATTTTTGGGACATCGTATGGATTCAGTGGAGCGTATTCACATCTACAACGGCAGTCATCCCCTTGCGGACGACCCGTTGAACGCGCCTTATGCTCCTGAAACAATTCTGGATGAAATCACGCGACCGGCCGTGGTCTTTCGGAATGGTGACTTCGTGGAACGTCCCCCGTTGAGTGAAGAGGAATGGGTTCTCTTCCCCCATCCGATAGGCTACGCCAAGACGCACTTGAGCCTTCACTCTGAGGTGGCAACCTTGCCGCTGACCTTCGCGGACAAGGGCATTCGCGAGGTGACATTTAAGATAACGTACTTTGGTTACACCGAGCGTGCCTTGCGCCAGTTGCAGTTCCTGGCTCAAATAGGTCTTGCGGATACTCACCCCATCGAAATTGGCGGGGCAGCAGTGCGGC